>PMIV01000059.1 GCA_003158355.1 Anaerolineaceae bacterium | reverse complement strand
GCATTTATAATTAATTTGATGACGAACTGAGGAGAGGAAATATGAGCATTCGGTCAGATAAATGGATCCGCAAGATGGCACACGAACAGCACATGATCGAACCATTTGTAGAAAATCAGGTGCGGGCGGGGGTCATCTCTTACGGCCTCTCCTCCTACGGCTACGACATCCGCGTGGCCAGTGAATTCAAGATCTTTACCAACGTTTTTTCGGTGACCGTCGACCCAAAGCAATTCGATCCAAAATCCATGATCGATTTCAACGGCGATGTGTGCATCATCCCCCCCAACTCCTTTGCCCTGGCGCGCACCGTGGAATATTTCCGCATCCCGCGCGACACGCTCACCATCTGCGTGGGCAAAAGCACCTACGCCCGCTGCGGCATCATCGTCAACGTCACCCCCTTCGAGCCGGAATGGGAAGGCTACGTGACCCTCGAAATTTCCAACACCACTCCCCTCCCCGCCAAGATCTATGCCAACGAAGGCATCGCCCAGGTGCTCTTCTTCCAGGGCGACGAGGTCTGCGAGGTGTCTTACGCCGACCGCAAAGGGAAATATCAGAACCAACAGGGAATCTTGCTGCCAAGGTTGTAGGCTTTTCAAAATGAGGGGAGATTAATGAAATTTTCAAGGGCTAGTCTTATTTTTGTAGGACTAATTTTTTGTGTTCCATTTTTTCTTGCAAATTGTCAAGGAGTATCAAATAATAAGCAGAAATTGACACCTCAACTTACTCCTGAATCAACCGCCGTCCCATATCAAGATTTAAATATCAATCCGAATACAATCGATCACCTGACTACAGTTAATCGTTTTGGTAAAGGAATCAATTATGGGAGTGCAATTTCACCAGATGGACAAACTCTTGCTATAGCAACAGCCTCAGGTATTTATCTGTATGACTTGCAGACCGTTGTACAAAAACAATTCATCAACTATCCAATAATTGCTAAAGTTGAGGTCTCGAATATAAAGAACTTGATTTCCTTCAGCCCAGACGGAAGTTTTCTCGCTTTTGGAATAAGCGACATCGTAATTTGGAATTTGCAAAAAAATAGAGTTGAAAAAATTATTTCTAACCCGATTAATGAATTTTCTTTTACAGAAATAAAGTTTAGCCCCAAAGGGGATACACTTGCTGTGATAGACCAGGGAGCATTTTTTGGACCTTGTGATGGTTTGGGAGGTGCCTTTTTGCTTATTGATTTCAATAACCAAACACCTCTCTACAGCAAATATTTTTGTCCCTACTCATCTGAGTATTCAATTTACTTTACAAAAAACAATCAAGTCGGTTTTTTCAAAGATGGTGATGCAACTGATGATCATTTTGTTAATGCTTCAACGGGGATCGTACTAAAAACAATGAAACATTCTGGTAGTGTGATGAGTGTCAGCAATGACGGCACAAAATTGACTGTCCCCTTCTGGAAAAATATTCAGACCAAAACAGATTATTCAAGTGAAGCCTGGACAAATATTATTGATATTGGAAATGATGAAACTGTCGATAGACGTAAAGGGTTTTTCTTTTTTTTAGATGATTCCCAAGATCGCAGGTTATTAATTTCACCTGACAAATGGTCCATTTTCGATTCAAACTTAAGGGAAATATGTTCATCATCAGAACCTATGGATATCTTCCTCAATGACAACTATGAAGTTTTCGGAAGCACTCTTGTTACGTTCAATTCCCAAACTCAAAATTATGAAATTTGGAACATTACTTCATGTCATTTATCAAATTCAATTTTCTTTCCTTCATTTTCTGGAAATCTTTCCCTGCTGGCAAATGGAAATATTTTGCTAAGTCAGGATGAACTCAATATTTATTTATGGGATCTCAAAAAGAGCGAGCTTGTAAAAACAATCAATAAAAAGAATGTATTCTCTCCTCCAATGGATACTTCAACATCAGGTGATGAAATTGCCTTAAATTCAATACATGCGGTTGGTTCGAATAATTCAATTTTAATTTTCGCAAGGCATCCAACTTTTACTTTTTGCTTTTTGGATTTGAACGAAAACCACTGTAAAAATTCAGTCAATACTGATTTTTCACACGCCAGTTCTGTATTAATTAGTCCCAACGAAAAAGCTGCCTTGTTCAATACAACTGACGGGATTTACCTCTGGGATATTGGAAAAAAGTGGTTTCGGTTCTATTTCCCCAATAAAACAGATTATGTAAATTTCATTTCCGATGGTTCTCAATTCTATATTGAATATGACAATAAAATTCTCATCTATGACACCGAGACTGCAACTCAACAAACTTCAATCGAGATGTTTAGCGATCCAAAACATAGAACTTTCACCAACAATGGCAAATATTTTCTGGAAAAAGAGCCCGAATATATGTTGCTTTCAGACCTGAAAAATAACCATCTTGTTTTTTTTGATGAAATTTATCCACCATTAGCCAATCCAAATTCATCAACCACTCCATTAGAAAAACTAAATAACGACTATACAGATAATTACACAAAATTTATTTTTACAAATGATGATAGTATTCTCTTAGGGCTTATGAACGAAGATCCCAAGGCAGAACTTCGCCTTTGGGATACTAAAAACGGTAAACTACTTCGAGAAATTCCTTTTTCTCAATCTATAGATGATGCGATATTTAGCCCAGATAACCAGACGATTTATTCTACGAGTCGAGGAATGATATATGTCTGGAAGATTGATTATTCTTACTGAAATGCATTTTGAATGCCAATGAAGGCATTGCCCAGGTGCTCTTCTTCCAGGGCGACGAGGTCTGTGAGGTGTCTTACGCCGACCGCAAAGGTAAATATCAGAACCAACAGGGGATCCTGCTGCCAAGGCTGTAATCCCTCCGCAAAAATCCGACCAAGAAATGCGATTATAATTAATCGCATTTCTTTGTTTTAAACGCCTCAACATGCATTTTTTTGAAATTTGTATTTAATGGAGTCTTATGAAAAACAAAATCTTATTGGTTTCAATCAGTGTCTTATTCATCGCTGTCACTTTAACTGGCTGCGGTAGTATTCCTTTTCTATCCACCCCCACCAGCACACCTCTGCCCACCAATACGCCGCTGCCCACTGCCACCCCAACCGCCACACCGGTGCCTTATTACGTCACCGCTTCGGTGATGTCTGGTACCATTCAAGCACCGGCTATCTTGTATCACCGCTTCACCAATGATACACATGATGCCACTTCTACGTACACTCGTTATTCAGACTTCAAAAAAGAACTACAAAGCCTTTATGATGCCGGATATTCTCTGGTATCGATGAGTTCCTGGCTGGACGGGACATTCAGCGTTCCGGAAGGACGTAAACCACTGTTGTTCACCCTGGATGATGGCATTTCTTCAGACCAGCTTTATATCAACAGCGACGGCACCCCTTCGCAGTACTCCGGGTTGGGAATCCTTTACGACTTTTCAAAACAAAATCCGGATTTCGGTTATGCTGCTTCGATCTACACCAATATGGGTGATAAATATTATGGAGACATCTTTGCTAACAACTGGTTTTACGTCAGCGAAGGGGATGCCTGGAAGACCAAACTGGCCAACACTATAGTTTGGGCAATCGAAAATAATATCGAACTCTATAACCATACCTACAGCCACGTTGACCTGTCTCTGACCAAAGCCACCGATATTTCCTATCAATTGCAAAAGAACGACGCCACCGAACGCGACTTCCTCGCGTTGGTGAATCGATCTGACCTGGATACGAAATTGGGGAATATTCTGGCGCTACCCTGGGGCAATTGGCCTGCTTCTCAAGAAGGGGTCGATGCCATCAAGAACTATGTCAACCCGGAAGGAAAACCGCTCAGCGCAATCATGGAAGCCTACAATGCTGACGAGCCGAAACTAACCCCTTCCGTTTTCTCGAGCGATTTTAACAAATGGAGCCTGCCGCGCATCACAGCCACGGTTTCTTCCGTGGAATGGATTGCCAGCCACAGTAATGAGATACCCAGCATGCAAAGCTGTAAACTTGGTCCCACAGACGAATCAAAGGCCAGCGATACGGCAACCCTGCAAGCATTGATCACATCCGCGGTACAGGCAGCCACCTGCCCGGAAGGGGTTTATCACGTCGGAGATCAGATCTTCGTTGCTCAAAATGGAACCGTGAGTCTATACAAAAAAGCCACGACCGTTTCGGCCGCACCTACAAGCACACCAACGGCACAATAAGACCAGTCTGAATAAAATTGACACCTTCCAGAGATTTCTGAAAGGTGTCTTTTGTATTTCCTATGTATAATACGAAGTGATGACTGATCCGACTCCCCCAATTTTTGGTAAAAACTTTTTAAAAGATCGTTCCGCGGTACAGCGGCGCCACGCACCTACTTATCTGCTGATCATGCTGTTAAGCTTTGCCTTCTCGGTGACTGCCACCCGCATCTTTTTGAATCTGACCCGGTTTCCGCAGCTCGGCAGCGGCCAACTGCATATTGCCCATGTGTTATGGGGGGGGTTGATCCTTTTTGTTGCCAGCGTTATTCCGCTGATCCTGGTCAATCAATGGGCACTGCAGATCAGTTCGCTTTTGGCCGGCATTGGTGTTGGCCTGTTTATCGACGAAGTGGGTAAATTCATCACAAGAACCAACGATTACTTTTTCCCATCGGCGGCGCCGATCATTTACGCGTTCTTCCTGTTGACTGTGTTGATCTTTGTCCAGGTAAAACACCAACGCAAGCAATCTCCGCGGGCAAAAATGTATGCCATCCTGGAGGATTTCGCCGAAGTCTTGGACCGCGACCTTTCGCAATTTGAATATATTCGTCTCAATGCGCAATTGAATGACATCATCGATAATTCAGATGAAGACCAGTTGGTCACTCTGGCCCACTCGTTACAAGATTATTTGGAGAAGCAAAAAAGCAGAGTTGTCCCTCATGATCCCATCCTCCTTGAGAAAATTCAGTTAACCTGGGATCGATTCGAGTCCAGGTGGCTCACCCGCAATAAAATGCGTGCCATTCTCGTGGTTGGCTTGTTCTTATGGGCCGGCTGGGCGCTTTCATCACAAACTGTGATGTACCTGGCTACTCATAACACCCAACAATTGACTGCGCTCATACAGCAATTCACCACCAACCGTCTCATCCGCAATTCGAGCGGCATGAATTGGTTCGAAGCTCAGATCCTGCTTGAAGGCTCGATGGGGATCATTGCGCTGATCTCGGTGCTCTTCTTTCTGTTCAAACAAGAGAAAATCGCCGTCTGGATCGGTATCCTTGATCTGATCGCGACATTAGTGGCAGTCAACCTGATCACCTTTTATTTTGACCAGTTCTCGACTATTGCCTTTGCCATTTTTGAATTCGTTCTGCTTGTTCTGCTGTTATTATATCGGCGGAGATTTCTTTCCCCGCAGCCCGTGAAACATCATCAAAACAGGAAAAGGGATTAAACCACACTCTCATGACTGATCTCCCCATTCTCGATACCTACTGGGTCGTACAAGATCAACTGCTTGCCGGGGCTTATCCCGGTGATATGCAGGAAGAAAAGGCGCGCCGCAAGATCCAGTTACTCATTCAGCGTGAAATATCATTCATTATTGATCTCACCCGCCCGGAAGATACTTTTTGTCCCTACGTCAACTTACTTGCCCAGGAAGCCGAGGAGTATGGGAAAGAAGTAAATCGCATCAATTATCCAATCGCCGATTATGATATTCCCTCTGTCAGCCTGATGACTGAAATATTAAATACAATTGACCAGGCTGTTTCATCTGGTCAAAAAGTATATTTTCATTGCGTCGGGGGGATTGGCCGTACGGGAACAGTAGCCGGTTGTTACCTGGCCCGTCACGGACTAAATGGTAAAGAAGCATTGGCGCAATTACAGATCTTGCGCCGCGATGTAGCTACCTCCCATTATAGTTCGCCGGAATCTGACTTCCAGAGAGAATTCGTTATGAAATGGCCTGTAGGTAGTTAATTTCACCTAGAGCAGATCACATTCCCAGTTTTTTGGCTTCGTTCCAGAAGGCATCCATCTCATCCAACGTCATCTCTTGCAGCGGCTTACCTGTCTCACGCGATCTCTGTTCGATATGGCTAAAGCGCCGCCGGAATTTCAGGTTGGTACCGCGCAATGCCGCCTCAGCATCCACTTTGTACCAGCGTACCAGATTCACCACGGCAAAGAGCAGGTCACCCAATTCCTTGGCTCGTTCTTCCTCATTGGGGGCAGTCTTTACTTCGTCGAACTCCTCAAATACTTTGGCGATCACCGGTTCGATCTCATTCCAGTCAAATCCTACCCGGGCTGCCCGGTCTTGTATCGCCTGAGCCTGCGCCAGTGCCGGAAAACTCTGGGGAATGCCGTCCAGCAGCCCTTTTTCAGCATCTTGTCCTTTGGCGGCACGTTCTTTTTCTTTCAATTTTTCCCAATTTTGTAATACACCGCTGACGCCATCCACACTGGCCTCGCCAAAAACATGCGGGTGGCGGAATACTAGCTTACGGTTGATCCCTTCCAAAACTTCTGCCATGTTGAATTCGTGCGCTTCAGTGGCAATTTGTGCATTCAAAGTGATCTGCAGCAGAATATCTCCCAACTCTTCCTTTAGACCTTCCATGTCTTTCTGGTCGAGCGCGTCTAAAGCCTCGTAAGTCTCTTCCAGCAAGTAGCTGCGTAAAGAGTCATGTGTCTGCTTTTTATCCCACGGGCAGCCTTCTGGAGCCCGCAGATGAGCAATCAAATCCTCGAAGCTCACCAGTGAGGCATCCTCAGCACGGGGAGGGACCAGCAAAACGGCCACCGGGGTGTGAATGAGCGCCAATTCTTCGATCGTGCTGGTGTTCCAGGTCAACTGAGCGTCTGCCCGTTCAAAGAGCAGGCTCACCTCATGTCCGTGCGGATAAACATCCGCCAGCAATTTGGAGAGACGGCCAAATTCCACCGCCGCATCCGGGTAATACAGCAGTGCAGCCTGACTGGGGTCAAATGGAATATGATATTTCCCCGCCATCTTCAACCCATCCAGAATAGTGATGGCGCCGTTGCTGCCGTTGAATATCTTTTGCGTTTGCACATTGGCAGCCAGGTCTTGGCCGTTATTCCAATGGAATTCAGCTTCCGGGAATGTTTTACATAACTGAGCCGCGAACGCATCTGCTCCCAGGGGCATGGCCTGGGTAACATATACCAGGGACCCTTTAGACTCCAGAGCGGCCTTCGCTTCATCGAGCTTTTCTTCCATATACTCAGCCGCAGAAGGCTGATCTTGCGGCAACAGCAATGGACTAAAGTTCTTCCAGCCGATCTCTTCTAACCACCTGGCAGCCAAATTTCCGCGGGTAAATACCAGCCCCGTGCAAGATAGTGTTTCAAAAGTCTCAGCTTTCTGAGAATATATTCCGATCACCCAGATGCTTTTTTTCATATACATTCCTTTATCTGTCTTTAAAACAACAAGATACAATCTTTGTCTGGTTGAACTGAGTGATCAGGCCAGCCATTTCAGATTGTATCTCGTTATACTCAGGGGTAAACCTGAAATAAAGTCTAACGTTTGGTGTAGGTAGGAGCCTTGCGGGCGCGTTTGAGACCTGGTTTCTTGCGTTCCTTGATACGAGGATCGCGGGTCAACAAACCTGCTTTGCGCAAGAGAGTCGTATTATCACCATTCAACTTGACGAGCGCACGAGCCAAACCTAACTTGACGGAATCTGTCTGGCCACTAATTCCACCACCATTGACGGTGGCAGTAATATCGTAGCTTTGGCGATCCTGTCCGGTAGCACCCATTGGGCTGAGAATAGCATCAATGTCGCCCGTACGAGGGAAGTAATCTTCCAGAGGGCGTTCATTGACTGTGAATACACCGGTACCGCTCATTAAGCGAACACGAGATGTACTCTCTTTGCGGCGACCAACACCTTCAAAATATTGAACCGACATATATCACATGCTCCTTTATGCAACCGGCTTCGGGTTTTGTGCAGTATGGGGATGTTCACTGCCAGCATAGATTTTCAATCGTTTAATGATCGAGTGACCCATGCGATTATGTGGGAGCATGCCCCACACAGCAGCAAAAATGACCCGTTCGGGATGAACACGCATTTGTTCTTTCAACCCAACTGACTTTAAACCACCGGGGTATCCTGAGTGACTATAGTAAGTTTTTTCTTCCAGACGCTTTGCGGTAATTGCCAGGTTTTTGACATTGACAACCACAACCACATCTCCCATATCAACACCGGGAGTATAGGTGGGTTTGTGTTTGCCAAGCAAGTAGCTGGCAATTTGAGTTGCCAAGCGGCCAACACCCTGACCTGTTGCATCTACCAGTAGCCATTCTGGTTGTTGAGTCCCTTTAAGGACGTAAGTCTTATCTACCATATCTTCTCCATCAACCTAATTTGTTTAGGCTATGTTATCTAAGATTTCACAGTTTTCAATTGTGCCTTGCTTATTTTCGGGGTACTTCACCTCAAAAAGGGTCAATCCCCTGGCAGGAGCCAGACCGGGTTTCATGGTCTGACAGTTCAAAACACCGTTGCGCAGGTCTTCTTCAGACAATTTGTTCTTGGCAAACTGCACTTGAAGAAAAACGATGCGCCGTACCATGTGGTAAAGGAAAGCATTTCCTTCGATTTTATACTGCAATTTGTCATACTGCTCAGTCCACTGGCTCAGTATCACCTCACGGATCGTACTGGCGCCCGGTTTCATCGCTCTGCCAAATGCAGAAAAATCATGCTTCCCCACCAGTAAACTGGCTGCCTGATCCAGGCGCTCAAGTTCGAGCCTGGGCCAAACCTGCCATGCATAGCGGTCCTGCAATGGATCACGTTCAGGTCTTTGATAGATGTTGTAGATGTAACACCGGCTCGAAGCATCATAACGGGGGTGGAATTCAGCTTCGACCCTGGTGAGTTGATCTACGGCTGCATCTGGAGGCAGCTTGGCGTTGAGCGCATTCACAAGCGCTTCATCTTCATGCTGCCAATCCAGTGCAAAAACAACGATCTGACCTGAAGCNNTGGAAACCGAAGAACTCGGTTCCATCGTAAGCAAGTCTCAATTGGTAACGTGCCATCCTTATACCGTCCTGAACCAGGCCGGTTGGATTACTCTTCTATCAACTCAATCAGAACCATGTCAGCGCAGTCGCCCTGGCGAGGTCCTAACTTAGAGATCCGGGTGTAACCGCCGTTGCGATTTTCAAACCGCGGGGCGATTTCGTCAAATAACTTCTTCACCATATCTGCTTTGCCCAAATGAGCGGCAGCAATACGGCGGGCATAAACTTTTTCATCAGGGGTCGCTTTGATACTGCGGCGAGCCAGGGTGATCAATTTTTCTGTTTCACCACGGATAAACAATGCTTTCGCATGGGTAGTCTGAATCCGTTCGTGATCCAGCAGTTGATTCACCATCGTCCGTCGTAAACCGATGCGTTCGCCCTTGTCGCGACCTAATTTAAAACCTGCTATCTGATGGCGCATAATTTACTCACTCCACATCTTTTTCGTCTGGCATGAAGCCTTTTTCCTGCATCTTCTGGCGAAGTTCATCTAAGCTTTTTTCACCAAAATTGCGGATGGACATTACTGCTTCATCACCTTTGTCGAGCAATTCAAGAACATGACCGACTGTTTGAATTCCGGTGCGTTTCAACGAGTTATATACGCGCACAGAAAGATCAAGATTCTCAATTGGAGTCTCAGCGGCTTCGCTGGTGAGATGGCTGCCGGTGACAACCTTTTCAACACCCACCATCAAAGATTCTTCGCTGATCCCAGAGATGAAACGCAGGTGATCGATAATGATCTTTGAAGCAGTACCCAAAGCTTTTTCCGGGCTGATTGTTCCATCGGTCCAAATTTCGAGGATCAATCGGTCATAGTTAGTGCTTTGTATGACACGTGCCGAAGCAACAGTGAAGTTGACACGCTTCACAGGACCATAGATTGCATCAACGGGCAAATCGCCTATTGGCAGCTTACCGCTGCGGTCAGAAGAGGGTGAATACCCGCGCCCGCGTTCCACTGTGAAATCAATGTCAAGACGAGTCTTGGCATCATCCACCGTGAACAGATACAGGTCAGGGTTCACAATTTCAACTTCGGCAGGGGTTTGAATATCTGCCGCAGTCACAACACCTTCACCGCGTACATCGAGGTGTAGATGAGCAGTGTCACCTTCGTGCAGGATCAAACGAATTTGCTTGATCTGCAGCATTACCTGAATTACATCTTCGCGAACCCCGGGAATATCCATGAATTCATGGGTAACTTCCGAGACACGCATGGAGGTAATGGAGGCGCCATCCAAAGATGACAACAATACACGCCGAAGCGCATTACCCAGCGTTACGCCAAACCCTCTTTCAAGGGGGCTGATCACAAATTTCCCATAGTTTCGCGCTTCTGCTTCGCGTTCCACTTTTGGAGTTACCATATTAGTTAGAGCACACACAATTTGCCCCTTTCCGATACACTCTTGTATCCTGGTTTCGGGATGTTGGACATTAGCGTGAGTAGTACTCAACGATCAACTGTTCGTCAATGTTTCCGTCAATCTCAGCGCGTTCAGGTAGTCGTAGAATACGGCCCGAAAGATTTTTGAGGTCCCGATCCATCCAGACAGCGCAAGAACGTTTTTCAGCAATATCCGGAAGTTCTTTGAAGAAAGTAGTTTTCTTAGCAGTGTCGCCAACGGTGATAACATCCCCGGCTTTGACTAGCATGGAGGGGATATCAGCCCGACGGCCGTTCAAACGGAAATGTCCGTGATTAACCATTTGTCGAGCCTGGGCGCGGTTTTCCGCGAAGCCCATACGAAAGACAACATTATCCAGACGGGTTTCAAGTGTTTGCAACAGGTTGAAACCAGTGATGCCACGGGTACGTTGTGCCACATGGTAGTAGCGGCTGAATTGTCGTTCCAATACACCATAAACGCGGCGGGCGCGCTGTTTGGCACGTAATTGGTGACCATAAACCGACTCACGCTCTGATCGACCCTGGCGTGTGCGGCCGTGTTGTCCAGGAGCAAACCCGCGTTTCTCAAAAGCGCATTTGGGAGAAAAGCAGCGAGCACCCTTCAAAAATAGTTTTTCACCTTCTCGCCGGCAAAGTTTACATGCCGGACCTATGTACTTAGCCATAATTAATTCCTTCTCCTTTGTTACACGCGGCGTTTCTTAGGAGGCCGGCAACCGTTGTGAGGGACTGGGGTGATATCAGCAATAGAATGGACTTTTAGTCCGGTAGACTGAACTGCACGAATGGCAGATTCACGACCAGGTCCAGGGCCTTTGACAACAATATCAACTTCCTGGACACCCATATTTTGAGCTGCCTTGATGGCCTGTTCAGCCGCAAGGCGAGCCGCAAATGGTGTGCTCTTGCGGGAGCCTTTAAAACCCGCAGAACCTGCACTTCCCCAACAAAGAGCATTGCCCTGCTGATCGGTAATGGTCACAATTGTATTATTGAATGAAGCAAATACATGGACCTGTGCCGACGCAACGGTGCGCTTTGTTTTTCGGGTAGCGCCTGCGCGACGCGTAGAGCGTACATTTTGAGCCATAATTCCTCGTTAACCTCTTAAACTAAATTCCAAGTGAATATCTGCTGGTTTCGTGTGGCCAGGTCGCCGCGGGGGAGAAGGGCACCCCACCCGACCATACTTCGCCTTGCAGAATTACTTCTTAGCTGCTCCACGACGACGACCGCGACCGGCCACAGTCTTCTTGGGGCCTTTAGCAGTACGAGCGTTCGTGCGAGTTCGTTGGCCATGAGCTGGCAGGTTACGACGGTGGCGCATGCCACGATAGCAACCGATCTCAACAAGGCGTTTGATGTTCATCTGCACTTCGCGGCGCAGATCGCCTTCGACTTTATAGTTCTTGGTTATGAAATCGCGTATGGCACCAACTTCAACTTCCGTTAGATCCTTGACGCGTATGTCCGGATTAACGCGCGATTCCTTAATGATCTGGCTGGCACGTGTGGGACCAATCCCAAAAATGTAAGTCAGAGCGACTTCGATCCGCTTATTACGCGGAAGATCAACACCTTCAATTCTCGCCATATGTCCTTATCCCTGTCGCTGTTTGTGCTTTGGGTTTTCGCAGATNNGATTATACCTGTTCTTCGTGATTCCGTCTAGGAATGGAGCCGTCTCCCAGCGTAGTTAGGATCAGGGGTCCATTTTCTGTGACAGCGATCGTGTGTTCATAATGCGCGGTCAAAGAACCATCTTCAGAAGAAACCGTCCACTGATCCGGTAGGACTTTCGTATCAGCAGTGCCGACTAATAGCATGGGTTCCAACGCAATGGTCATTCCTACTTTTAGAACAATTCCTCTACCAGGCGTCCCGAAGTTCGGCGCCATTGGTCCTTCATGCATTTCGCGACCCACACCATGCCCGGTATATTCACGAGTCACGTAAAAACCGCGACTTTCGGCATATACTTGAATGGCGTTAGAAACGTCGCCCAAATGATTGCCGGCAACCATTTTTTCGATACCGGCATAAAGAGCCCCTTCGGTGGCGTCAATCAACTTTTGTGCCTCTTTAGAGATCACGCCAACACCGGCAGTAAAAGCAGCATCGCCTACAAATCCTTCATAGACACATCCGCAATCTACCGAAACAATATCCCCTTCTTTAAGCTTGCGCTTTCCTGGAATGCCATGCACCAGTTCATAATTGACGCTGACGTTGGTGCTGGCCGGGTAGGGGTATGGACCGGGGTACCCTTTAAAAGGACTGTAACAACCATGTTTGCGCAGCACTTCTTCGGCTGCAGCATTCAGATCTCCAGTAGTCACTCCAGGCCGGATGATGGAACGGGCGGCTGCCAATGCTTCTGCATTAATACGGCCAGCTCCGCGCATCAACTCCAATTCATGGGGCGTCTTAATTGTGATCTGTCTATCCCAAGACATATTATTACGCTTTCTCGATTGCAGCCAGCAGCTCTTTAGATACATCACCAATGGATTTTGTACCATCAATTTTGACCAATATTTTTCGGCTGCTGTAATACTCAATTAGTGGAGCAGTTTGTTCAGTATAGACTTTGATGCGATTTTCAACAGTGGCTTTTTTATCATCTTCACGCTGATAAAGTTCCGATCCATCTTCATCGCAGATTCCTGCTTTTTTGGGAGGATTAAACTTTTCATGGAAGACATGACCCTGCGCTCGGCACGTCCAACGACCGCTCAAACGCTCGATGAGCTCCTGGGTGGGGACGTCAATGAGGGGAACCAGCTCCACTTTGCTGTTGAATTCCTTCAACATCACCGATAGCGCATCTGCCTGAGCAGGTGTTCGCGGAAATCCATCAAGTAAAGCACCCTTCTTGCAATCAGGGCGGGAAATCCGGTCGCGCACCATGGCAATGGTGACATCATCGGGTACAAGCTCACCCCGGGTCATAAAACCCTGGGCAAGCTTGCCTAATTCCGTTTGATTTTTAAGGTTCTCCCGGAAAAGATCACCAGAAGAAATATGAACTAAACCATACTTCTCGGCAATAACCTTTGCCTGAGTTCCTTTTCCAGCCCCTGGAGGGCCAAGTAAGACGTAAAATCTCGCCATATTAGCCTCTAGCCTTTAATGATGCTGTCTTCGTACCCGTGCACTTTGAGCTCGGTTTCGATGATGGTGAAGGTATCACGAACGACACCCACAACGATCAGCAAGCCGGCTGCAGAAATGACGAATAGAGTTGACTGTGAAATTGGCAGGAATAGCTTTAAGATGTAAGGCAGCACTGCCACGAACCCAAGGAAGAAAGCACCCGGGAAGGTGATACGGCGCTGAACTTTAGTTAAGTATTTCTGGGTCGGTCCACCGCGGACAACGCCCGGGATCTGAGCACCCTGCTTTTTGAGGGAGTCACCATAGTTCTGTTGAGTAAAGAGAACATCGGTATAGAAGAAGGTGAACCCGACAACGAAGAGGAAGTACAGAATGGGATAAGCCCAGCCAGTACCACCAAACAAAGAATACACTCCGTACCAGAAACCTGTGGTATTACCCGCTTTGACAAAGTAACTGGCGATCAAAGCTGGGAAGGACAAAATAGTCTGGGCAAAGATCAATGGGATCATGCCGGCCATATTGACCATCAGAGGCAGGTTGCTGCGCACTGGCATGGACATGCGGTTTCCCACACGCCGTCCAGGGAACAGTACCGGTACATTGCGGCGTCCCTGCTGCACAAAAACGATCGCGAAAATGGTGAGGCTTAAGATAACAATCATCAGTAAGAACATCCACCAGCCATTTTGTTGATCTGCCAGAATGCTACCCAATTTGGATGGGATTTTGGCAACGATACCAGCAAAAATGATCAATGAAAGTCCCTGGTTAGGAATACCATATTCCGAGATCAATTGTCCAAGCCAGATACCAAACATCGTGCCGGCTACCATTGCGCTGAGCAAAGTGAGAGTAGGTACCAGCGAAGCACCAATAAATCCAAATGGAGTATTGAGAACACTTCCACTTGTAACCATGGAGTTAAAGATGTTCACCTGACCGATTGCGGAGAGAAATGCCATCGGGATGGTCAGGAACATTGTCCATTTCTCCATCAAAGTTCTGCCTTCTCTTGGATCATCCTTGATCCGGCGCTCTAGCGCAGGAATGATGGGGACCAAGAGTTGGATGATGATCTGAGCGGTGATGTATGGATATACACCCATCGCCAGGATGGAGAAGTTAGAAATTGTTCCACCTGAGAGCAAATCCAACAAATTAAAGAGGTTTGATGCCGCAGTATTACTGCTTGTAGCAAGCGAAAGAATCACAGTGCGGTTAATTCCAGGCACAGGAATATTTGCTGCCAGCCGATAGAGCACCAGCAATAGCACAGTGATGATTAACTTTTTACGAATATCTTCAGACTTCCACAAATAGCGCCAAGCTGATGATCGCTTCATTAGTACTTACTCCTTCAAATAACCGGTTAGGCGATCAGTTCGACCTTGCCACCGGCAGATTCAATCTTGGCGCGGGCAGACTTGGTGATTCGTTGAACCTGAACGGTCAAAGCGACTGTCAATTCCCCGCGTCCAAGAACTGCTACCGGGTTACCAGATTTATGGAGCATTTTAGCCTCGGCCAAAACTTCGTGGGTGATGACACTGCCCGCTTCAAAATTAGCCAGCTGATCAATGTTTACTTCATTGTATTCTACGCTGTTAGGCGGGGTAAATCCCTCACCACGCATAAAGGGTAAGCGTCGAAAGAAAGGTAGGTTACCACCCTGGCGGTATAAATGACCACCAGAACCAGCGCGAGCACCAAGACCTTTTGTACCTCGACCGGCGGTTTTACCCTGACCGGCAGACATACCATGCCCTTTGCGCTTGCTTACATGTTTAGAACCTTCATTCGGCATGAGATCGTGTAGTTTCATTTCGATTCCTGCTCTTCTATCTTGACTAGATGATTAACTTTGCGCAGCATGCCACGCAAAACTGGAGTGTCAAGCTGTTCGACGGTTTGGCTAATGCGATGCAGTCCCAGAGCCCGAACGGTCTCTTTATGTTTGACTGAATAACCGATCGCACTTCTCACCAAAGTAATGCGTACCGTCTTGGGAGTTTGAGTCTTTTTAGCCATTGTTCCTCCGTTCCCAGTAAGGAGCCAAATCTTTGGCTAACTTACCACGGTGGGCGGCTTCAACTTCTGGAGATTTCAATTGATCCAGAGCCTCAAATGTGGCTTTGACTACATTCAAGACATTGGAACTACCCAGACTTTTGGTCAGGATATCATGTACGCCGGCAGCCTCTAACACAGCACGGACACCACCTGCAGCGATAACACCGGTACCTGGAGAAGCAGGTTTTAGCAGTACAACTGCTCCGCCTGTTCGGCCGGTAACTTCGTGCGGAATGGTGCTTTTGGCAATCACTACCTGTCGCATATCTTTATGCGCGCGCTCGGTCGCCTTACGCATGGCATCAGGAACTGCATTGGCTTTGCCAATTCCAATTCCGATCCTGCCGTGGTTATCTCCAGTCACAATTGTGACACGGAACTGGAACCGACGGCCACCTTTTACAACTTTAGCGACACGAGCAATTTCAATGACACGTTCGTCATATTGTTGATCTAATGGTTGGTATTCCATTTGCTCCATATTTAGGCCCTCACTTTATCTTGATCGCCTAGAATTCCAGGCCAGCCCCACGGGCTGCATCAGCTAATGCTTTCACGCGCCCGCTAAAGCGGAAACCACCACGATCAAACACAACCTGTTTGATCCCTTTACCCTGAGCGCGTTTTGCCACCAGCTCTCCTACCAGGCGAGCCTGCTCAACTTTTTTCAGGCCTTTTGCCTTCTCGCGAAGTTCTTTATCGATGCTTGAAGCGGCAGCCAGGGTGACTCCCTGCTCATCATCGATCACCTGAACATAAATTTCTGCCAGACTGCGGAACACACTGACGCGCGGTCGGATAGCAGTACCACTAATGTTCTTGCGAACACGATGGTGTCTGCGAATTCTTGCTTCACTGCGTGAATATTTTGCCATATGCATTCACCTATTTCTTTCCGGCGCCTTTACCTTTGCCGGCTTTACCCGCTTTACGGCGAATCTTTTCACCGTGATAGCGGATGCCTTTGCCAAGGTAAGGTTCTGGTGGTCGAATCTTGCGAATATCAGCAGCCAATTGGCCGATAACTTCAAGGTCATAACCGTGAATAGTCACGATACGTGCTTTGCTATCCACTTCAAAACTCACCCCTACGGGTGGTTCAATTACAACCGGGTGAGAGTAACCCACATAAAGGACGAGTTTTGCTCCGTCCATTTCTGTACGGTAACCAACACCATCGACATCCAATACTTTGGTAAATCCGGTAGAAACACCGGTGACCATGTTATGGATTAGAGCGCGGGTAGTTCCATGTAAAGCGCGTACTGGGGCATCTTCTGAACTACGGGTGACGTTGATCGACCCATCTTCCATTGAGATTCCCAATACGGATGAAAAAGTGCGTTTCATTTCACCCTTGGGGCCCTTTACATGAACTTCAGAGCCGTTGATGTCAACCTTAACGGCCTCTGGAACTGTAACTGGTAACCGACCTATACGAGACACTTTTCAAACCTCCTTAATTCCACCGGGCTACCAGACCTTGCAGAGAAGTTCGCCGCCGATACCTAATTGACGGGCTCTCTGTCCGGTCATCACACCCTTTGGCGTGGATAAGATGGCAATGCCCATACCAGCCAACACCCAGGGAATGTCTGATTTTTGTGTGTAAACTCGACGTCCAGGACGGCTAATTCTATCCAGACCGGTGATCACTGGCGTCCGTTGACGACGTTCACCAACATATTTCATCTTGACGCGCAGCACTTTGATAAATGCCTTTTCGCCATCAACAACTTCATATCCTTCGATAAAGCCTTCTTCCTTCAAAATCCGGGCAATTTCTGTCTTGATTTTGGAGTTAGGCATAGCCACTACGGATTGGCCAGCCATGGCACCATTCCGGATACGGGTCAACATATCAGCAATTGGATCATTAACACTCATGTTTCTTCCTCCGAATTGGCGCTACCAGGATGACTTGGTCACACCGGGGATTTCGCCTTGAAGAGCTAGCTCTCTAAAGCAGATACGGCATAACCCAAATCGGCGCATATAGCCGCGTGGTCTCCCACAGCGTTTGCAGCGGTTACGTACCTGAACGGCATACTTCCGCCGTTGTTCACGATATTCCATGCACTTCTTTGCCATACTAATCCTTCCTGAAAGGCATGCCAAGCATCTGCAATAAAGCGGTAGCTTGATCGTCAGAAGTGGCGGTAGTGACAATGGTAATTTCCATACCGCGCACTTTATCTACTTTGTCATATTCAATTTCCGGGAAGATGATCTGCTCGCGCAGGCCAAGGGTGTAATTACCCCGACCATCAAAAGACTCAGCCGAAACTCCGCGGAAATCACGCACACGCGGAAGCACGATATTCATCACACGATCCAGAAATGCCCACATCTTTTCGCCGCGTAATGTTACTGAGGTGCCAATGGCACGACCTTCACGCAGTTTAAAATTGGCAATGCTTTTTCGTGCCTTGGTAATCACTGGTTTCTGGCCGGTGATCGCTGTCAGATCTTGCACAGCAGCATCCAAAGCCTTGGGGTTATCCATTGCTTCACCCATACCAATGTTTACAACGACCTTTTGGATTGACGGGATCTGCATCACATTGGTGATACCCAATGCTTTCATCAAGGCCGGAGCTACTTCTTTTTGGTACTTTTCTCTCAAATGATTCATCTTTTTTTACTCCGCCCTGGACTACAGGTCCAAGTCTGCATTACATTTTTTGCAAATTCGTTTGGTCTTGCTACCTTCACGAACCAGGCTAATACGAGTCGGCTTGTTGCATTTCTTGCAAACGATCATTACGTTTGAAATGCTTAGAGCAGCCTCGAAACGAATTTTACCGGGGTTGACTGTACGTCCCTGAGATTGAACTTGTTTTTGGTGCTTTGTGCGCATGTTAATGCCTTGCACCACAATACGTTGTTCTTCAGTGACAACTTTGATCACTTCACCACGTTTGCCCTTGTCGTCCAAGCGGCCTGCGATGACTTCAACCTGATCACCTTTGCGAATTTTTAACTTCATTTATATCGCTCCTGCATCCCTGGCCTAAAGCACTTCTGGTGCCAGGCTGATGATCTTCATAAAGCCTTTTTCACGAAGCTCGCGGGCAACCGGGCCAAAAATACGAGTCCCTTTCGGGTTTTGACCATCTGCATCCAGAATAACTGCAGCATTGTCATCAAAGCGGATGGATGAACCATCTTCGCGGCGCCATTCTTTAGCGGTGCGCACGATAACGGCTTTTACCACTTCACTTTTTTTGACCGAGCCCTGAGGAGCAGCTGATTTTACTGTAGCAACCACAACATCACCGACGCCACCATATTTATGGGTGGAACCACCATCGATATGAAACACTAACAACTCTCGAGCGCCGGTGTTATCGGCTACTTTAAGACGAGACTCATGTTGGATCATATGATGGCCTCCTCGGCAACGTCTAAGGTTTTACCCTCGCGTTTGATGATTGCTTCAACAACCCACCGTACTTCACGAGAAAGAGGCGCGCTTTCAACGATCGTTACCTCATCGCCGATGTGGCAACCCAGATCGTCATGCGCTTTCAATTTGTGATCGGTGTGGATAACTTTACGATAGAGTGGATGTCGAAAAGTTCTGGATACGACAACCACGACAGTTTTCGTCATCCGATTACTGGTTACGACTCCATTCATACGACGTCGTTCGTTCATTTTGCACCTTCCGATACGATACCGAGTTCGTGTTCTCGAAGAATGGTCTCGAAAACGGCGATCTCACGGCGAATAGTCTTCAGACGGCTGGTATCGGTAAGTTGTCCGGTGACGATCTGGAAACGAAGGTTCATTAATTCGTTGCGTGCGTCGACCAGCTTGGTCTTGATTTCATCAGTAGTTAATTGGCGGATCTCAGACGTTTTCATGCGGCTTCTCCTGCTCCCTCATGACGTGAGAGAACCTTGGTTTTGATCGAGAACTTGTACGAGGCTTGATTCAAAGCTTCAAGCGCCTCATCGTGATCCAAACCACTGATCTCGAACACAATTCTTCCGGGCTTTACAACTGCAACATAGTACTCCACGGCGCCTTTCCCTTTACCCATACGGGTTTCGGGCGGACGGTGAGTATATGGCTTATCGGGGAAAATCCGGATCCATACTTTACCGTGACGCTTCATCGCGCGGACGATGGTACGACGTGCAGCTTCGATCTGGCGGGCAGTTACCCAACCTGGTTCCAATGCCTGTAGAGCATATTCACCATAGATCATATCTGCGCCTCGCAGGGCTTTACCCTTCATGCGACCGCGTTGAGCTTTACGCCACTTTACACGTTTTGGCATCAACATAGCAGCTACCTCTTTCGTTTCACGTGAGCTTTAGCTCAACGTGGAGTCTATTCGCTTACGTATACACCTTCAGTGGACTCAACCTTCTCTTCCACACCCGGTAATACTTCACCTTTGTACACCCATACTTTTACACCGATTCGGCCGTAAGTTGTTAACGCTTCAGCTCGGGAAAAGTCAATATCGGCACGCAAAGTTTGTAGAGGGACACGTCCTTCTCGCAGCCAGACAATACGAGCCATTTCTGCACCACTTAAGCGTCCTGAGACAGAAACTTTCACTCCCAGTGCTCCCTGGCGCATGGCTTGCTGCAAGGCACGTTTCATGGCACGCCGATAACTGACACGGCGTTCGATCTGCCCGGCAATGTTCATGGCAACTAAATATGCATCGCAATCTGGATTCTTGATCTCTTTGATCTCAAGATCAATTTTCTTTCCAGTTAATGCTTCAAGATCAGTTCGAATTTTTTTGACAGAATCGCCTTTGCGACCGATCAAAATACCTGGTTTGGCAGTATGAACTACCACTTTCACTTTACCAGGGAAGCGTTCGATCTCAACGTGTGAGATACCAGCTTTCTCAGCTTCACCGCGAACCATCTTACGGATGACTAAGTCCTGATGCAGTTGGTCGCGATATTCGCTACCTTCGGCAAACCAACGTCCTTCCCAAGGCTTGTTGATTCCAAGACGAAAACCTATCGGATGTATTTTTCGACCCATAATTTCTCCTGGTGTCTTTCTCATTAGGGGCAGAATGATCCACCCCGTATGACTCTATTCTTTCTCTCGCAGCACAACAGTGATGTGAGAGGCGCGTCGCAGCAAAGGTTTGAAGCGGCCACGGGCACCAAAACGGCGCCACTTGCGAGTGGGAGCTTCATCAGCAGTGATCTTGTAGATCACAAGATCTTCACGGCTAAGCCCGAAATTCTCTTCAGCATTAGCAACAGCCGAAGCTAACAGTTTGCCAACGTGCAAAGCGGCTACTTTGTTGGTGAACTTCAAGGCGACCATTGCCTCTACTGCTGGTTTGCCCCGAACTAAGTCAATAACCAGGCGGGCTTTTTGGGCCGAAACACCGCAATTATTTAATTCTGCACGGATATCAGTTGCCATAGTTATTTAGCTCCTGCAGGTGATGACGATTTCTCTGAAGAAATCGCATGTCCGCGGAAATGACGAGTAGGCGCAAATTCACCCAGACGATGTCCAACCATATTTTCAGTGATATAGATGGGCACATGACGTCTGCCATCATGCACGGCAATGGTATGCCCCACCATCTGCGGGAAGATCGTGCTTGCCCGGCTCCAGGTGCGGATGACTTTCTTTTCACCCGCGGCATTCATTGCTTCAATTCGTTTCAAAAGCTTAGGGGCTACAAACGGCCCTTTTTTAAGCGATCGTGACATATTATCGTCCCTCTTCTCTCTCGGTTAAGATATCAACTCACCGATCTTACCGATTGCCGGCGTTTCGACGGCGAACAATGAACTGGGTGGTTCTCTTATTACGGCGGGTCTTATAACCACGGGTTGGTTTACCCCATGGACTCTTCGGACCCGGCATACCAGTCGGCTGACGTCCTTCACCACCACCATGTGGATGGTCGCGAGGACTCATAGCAGTACCACGAACAGTCGGCCTAATGCCCATACGGCGTTTTCGGCCAGCTTTCCCCAGTTTCACATTGCTGTGCTCTGAATTACCTACCTGACCAATGGTCGCATAGCATTTTTGGCGGATCAAACGAACTTCACCAGAAGGCATACGTACTTGAGCGTAATCGCCCTCTTTACCCAGTAACTGAGCAGAAGTTCCGGCTGAACGAACTAACTGTGCGCCTTTGCCTTCGCGTAATTCAATGTTATGAACCATGGTACCAACCGGAATGTTCGAGATTGGTAGACTGTTGCCAGGACGAATTTCTGAATTCGGACCTGAGGTCACAATATCGCCTACTTTTAAGCCAAGTGGAGCGATGATATAGCTTTTTTCACCGTCAACGTAGACTAGTAAGGCCAGGCGAGCAGTGCGGTTCGGGTCATATTCGATGGCTGAAACTTTGGCAGGAATACCCAACTTCTTGCGTTTGAAATCAACAATACGAATATACTGACGATGACCGCCGCCTTGATGGCGAACAGTGATCCGACCATAATTGTTACGGCCAGCATGAGCTTTGCGTAAGACAATCAGTGACCGTTCTGGAGTATCCTTTGTAATTTCATCAAAGGTATAACCAGTCATACCACGGCGGCTGGGAGTCGTTGGTTTAAAAATCTTGATCGTCATTATTCAACCCCTTCAAATAACGGAATACGATCTTCCGGGTTCAGGGTGACGACTGCTTTTTTATACCCTGCGTTGCTGATATCCATGCGGCGGCTGCGGCCCTTGCGAGCTCTTTTTGCAGGAGCATTGATAATGTTGACCCGCAAAACTGTCACATGAAAGAGGATTTCGATTGCATCTTTTACCTGGGTTCGATTAGCGTCTTTTGCCACTTCGAACACATATTGATGCATGCGATTTACCAGATAATTGGACTTCTCAGTCACAATAGGGCGGTGGAGTACTTCATAAATCGTGCTCATCTTATTCTCTCCTACCTATCCCAGATTCGCTTTGATTAGATCAAGCACTGCCACTGGAATGAGGACTTTATCAAAAACCAGTAGGTCGCGGATATTCAAGTAATTCGCGTTCAGTACTTTAGCATCTGGAATGTTATTGGTCGAACGCATCACACCTTCGAACGATTCAGTTGCAGGAATCAGTAGTAAGGCGCTGGATGTGCCAACTAATTTATTCAAAGCCCCGACCATCAGGCGGGTCTTGGGTTCTGCGAGTTTAAGTTCATCCACCACAACAATCTGGTTTTCGGCGGCTTTTGAAGACAGGGCCGACCGTAAAGCAGCTTGCCGCATCTTGCGTGGCATTGCAACCACATAAGAATGCATGTGCGGTGTGTGAATCTTACCGCCACCTTTCCATTGCGCCGAGCGTGTGGAACCTTGTCGAGCACGACCGGTTCCTTTTTGTCGCCAGGGTTTGTGACCACCACCAGAAGTATCACTCTTGGTTTTGGTCTCATGCGTACCCAGATGGGCATTATTCATTTGGCGAACATATGCCTGGTGCATCAGATCAACAATAATAGGGGCTTCGAAGATCTCTGGCGGTAATTCTACCGTTTTGACCTTCTTGCCTTCCATGTTTAATACATCAACTTCCATAGTCATTAGCTCCCTTAGTCCAGGTAAATGATTCTCAGAAATGCTTACTGTTTCCGTGATTCTTTAATCACGACCAGGCCGCCACGTGCGCCAGGCACAGAACCATTTACGCCGATAACGTTACGCTCGGCATCGACCAGGACGACCTTTAGATTTTGCGCGGTTACCGATTCATTGCCCATATGACCCGGACCACGTGTACCCTTGTAGACACGACCAGGAGTGGTCGTGGAACCACGAGAGCCAGGACCACGCAATCGATCCGATTGACCATGTGTTTTTGGTCCACCACGGAAGTGATAGCGTTTTACGGCGCCTGCAAAACCTTTGCCTTTGCTCGTACCTGAGACATCAACCTTCTCACCTACTGTAAATACAGCCGCATCCAGCTTATCGCCTTCTTTGAGTTCGACCTCTTTCGAGCGGAACTCGCGGATGAATTTCAGAGGAGGTAGGTTTGAACGTTTGAGATGGCCTATTTCACCACCGGTCAAACGTTTCGGCTTTACTTCTTCGAAACCCAATTGAACGGCTGAGTAACCTTCCTTCTCAACCGTACGAATCTGGGTAACGAAGCATGGCCCAGCTTCGATAAGCGTGACAGGAACTGCCGCGCCGTTGTCATCGAAAATCTGAGTCATGCCGATTTTCTTCCCAATCAGCCCTTTTAACATTTCAGTTGTGCTCCTTCAAGTATTTATTTAGAGACTGTCAGCCTGGGCTAGGCTGCATCATCCCTGTACAACTCAGTCAGCGATTTGCTGCGACACTAGTGATTTTGTCTCGTGCGCCTACAAAATCGCTCTTGAGCTGCCTCTTTCGGGTTTTTATACCCAAACTGTACTATTTTACCCCATAAAGCAGTAAATAGCCAGTGTATTACCAGTTTTTAAGGTGATCTACCGATAGTATAAAATACGAATCCGTCGGTAAAGAAATTCTTTAGATCTTGATCTCGATATCCACACCAGCCGGGAGATTCAGGCGCATGAGCATATCAATCGTCTTGGCATCCGGATCAAGCACATCAATCATACGATTATGTGTGCGAATTTCAAAATGCTCGTGCGAGTCTTTATCAATGAACGCAGAACGCCGAACCGTAAACTTTTCGATACGAGTAGGCAGAGGAACTGGGCCAACTACTTGAGCCCCGCTACGTTCCGCTGTTTCGACGATCCGCTTGGCGGATTGGTCGAGGACACGGTGATCATAAGCCTTCAGACGAATTCGAATTTTTTGTTTTGCCATAATAACTCTACCTATGCCAAGATTTTTGTGATCACGCCGGCGCCAACCGTCAGACCACCTTCACGAATAGCAAATTTCGAGCCCTGCTCCAATGCCACTGGAATGATCAGATCACATTCCATCGCAACATCATCGCCTGGCATAACCATCTCTACACCTTCCGGCAGTTTCACTGAGCCGGTGACGTCCATGGTGCGGATGTAGAACTGCGGTCGATAGCCACTAAAGAATGGTTTGTGTCGTCCGCCTTCTTCTTTCTTCAAGATGTACACCTGAGCCATGAATTTGGTGTGCGGGGTGATGCTGCCCGGTTTGGCAATGACCATTCCGCGTTCAACATCGGCACGCTCAATTCCACGCAGGAGTAAGCCCAGGTTGTCGCCAGCCTGTCCTTCATCCAGCATCTTGTGGAACATTTCAACGCCGGTGACTACACTGGCGCGGCTCTTCTCTTGTAAGCCAACGATCTCTACCGCTTCACCCACCTTGATACGGCCTCGATCCACACGTCCGGTCACGACAGTGCCGCGGCCTTTGATCGAGAAGACGTCTTCTACTGGCATCATGAACGGTTTGTCCAGCGCACGTACCGGCTGGGGAATATATTCATCCACTACCCGCAGCAGCTCTTTGATGCAAGCGTATTCGGGTGCGTTCGGATCGGTGGAGGTGCTTTCCAAAGCCTGCAAAGCGCTCCCGCGCACAATCGGTGTCGTGTCGCCAGGGAAACCCTGCTTGGTCAGCATATCGCGCAATTCCATCTCGACCAGTTCCAATAATTCAGGATCGTTCATCTGGTCGATCTTGTTCAAGAACACGACGATACTTGGTACTTCCACTTGTCGGGCCAACAACACATGCTCGATGGTCTGGGGCATGGCGCCGTCTGGGGCTGCCACGACCAGGATCGCGCCGTCGACCTGCGCTGCACCGGTGATCATG
>PMIV01000036.1 GCA_003158355.1 Anaerolineaceae bacterium | reverse complement strand
GCCATCGCCAAACGTCTACCGGTGGCGCGGTCTACAGGTGCTTCAAAATAGACACCCGGAGAACGGATCAACTGGGAAACAACGACACGTTCAGTTCCATTAATAATGAATGTTCCCTTGTCTGTCATCTCAGGGAAATCTCCCAGGAAGATGTCAGATTTTACTGGTTGCGGAATATCCGGCCCAGCCAACAACACAGAAACATACAATGGGCTGGAATACGTCAGATCCCGTTCGACACATTCATCGATGCTATGTTTGGGTTCCTCGAACCAATATTTTAAGCCCCATTGTTGTGCCTCTGGGCTGCGTCCGGGGAAGTAAAGTTTCATCCCCTTGTTATAGGATTCGATAGGCGAAATCTCATGGAAGAGATCTGCCAGCCCATCCGATTTTAGGCGGCTGAATGAATCCAGTTGAACCTCGATCAGATTAGGCATATTAAATATTACAGGGATTCGAGCGTATGATTTAGTTGGAAGAGCAGAAGCCATAGGTTTCTCCTAAAGAAATTCAAACCTGGCAATAAAATAGATAAGCCCCAGGCAAAAGCGTTGCCGGGATATGCAAACCTCAATTATATCAAGACTATTCATGCCGGTCAAGAAATATTAGAGCTTTCACATCTAGGTGAGTGAATATTTATCTGATTAATTCCCACTTTTTGTTACGAATTGCTGCTCCTGTCAATGGTACCAGGCAAGCCTCTATTCTACCATCATCGTAAAATTTGAGTAATCCAAAATACGGGTTGGGAATTAGTTTATCCCCGTGGCTGACCGAGCCGGGGTTAAAGTAAAGTTTCTCCCCGATCCAACGGTTTTCGATATGATGGGTATGCCCAAACACGATCACCCGCGATTCAGGGAAACTTCTTTCCAGTCGTTTTTGATACCTTTCAAACACATATCCCTTGGTAACATGAGCAAACTTATCCAACCAATAATTTTTTATACCCAGATGCCCGTGAGTGAGCGTAATTTTTGACCCAAAGATCTCCAGATGGAGAGACATAGATAGAATTCCGCTCAAAAATATGTCCCGATTGCCAGTAACTGCGCGAACGGGAGCAACCGTCTCAAGCGTCTTTAGCACCGACTGTACTGCAATATCCCCTGCATGCAAGATCAACTGCACATTTTGGCTGCGCAATTGATCTAATAGGTAAGGATTCAGCTCCACCACCCGATCGGGAATATGTGTATCTGAGACCACCCCGACAATATAGGGATTCGAACCCGGAATAATCTTTTCGATGTTTTCCATTTACAGCAAAGCCCGAATTTCCCGAATGGCCTGTTCGCGGCCTTTAAAATGAATTCCGTGGATTCCCAGCAGATTTGCGGCTTCAATATTTTGCAAATTGTCATCCAAAAATATGCCTTCTTCTGGTTGTATTTCCAACCGGGAGAGCATCAAGCGATAGATCGCCGGATCAGGCTTTGCCAGCCGCACTTCATATGAAAACACAGAAATATCAAAAACATCCTTGCTGCCATATTTTTCAAACAACGATTGACGGGTTCCCGTCCATGCGTTACTCAATAAGGCGGTTTTTATTTCCGGCCGTAGTGAATCTAAAAAGTCAATTAATTCAGTATCCAGGCGATCTCCCGCCCAAAAAGCATTTTCGAAATCCTGCTGTTGCTCAAGGGGGACATGCAGCACATCAAAAACTCTCTTCCAGTGGTCCCTTTCCGAGATTTTCCCTATTGTGGCCAGGTAAGCAGTCTCAGAATCAAAAATCTGGTCTTCCAATTCCTGCCGGGATAGGCCGTAAGTTTTTGCCAGCGTAATTCGCGGAGCATAATCTTCTGATTTCAAGATTACGCCCCCCATGTCATAAATCACGGCTTTGATCGTATTCGCCATGATAAACCTCCAAAATATATTTTTACAGTTATCCAGCCAAACATCATACTAAGGAATAATTGAACTCATATTCAGAACAATATACCCCAATCAAAATCATATGCTTGATGGAGTAATAGTATATCAAAAAAGGGCAGTATGGTCATTTTCATACCGCCCTCGTTGAAACATGATCTGATTCTGAGGAATAATTGCCTCAATCTGAGAGTTTTAACCAATAATATTGCCTTGGATTGAGAATAACTTTTAATTTGCCCTCTCCGAATTGAAACTTTTTGCCTGTCAGCAGATCCACCGCCTGCTTGCAGGAAACACCCGGAAGCTGACATTCAACCGATTGCGGAGCAGAGCTCAAATTATTGAGAATGAGCAGCGTTTCCTCGCCATTTTTACGGATATATCCTGCCACAGCCGGGGAAATCCCGTCTACATCCTCAAACTGCCCACAAGCCAGCACTGGGTGTGCTTTATGAATCATGATCATTTTCCGTTCAGATTGCCACAGGGAGAGGGGATCGGCCATCGCCGCAGCCACATTTACCCGTGCAGGAGAATACTCTTCAGTTTCGATTACGCGGGCATAGGGCTCGTTGGAAGGTGAAAACCCGCCATTCTTACTAGCATCCCACTGCATCGGGGAACGAACACCATCGCGGTCGGGTCGGGAAATATCATCCCCCATGCCAATTTCATCACCATAATATAAGACCGGGGAGCCTGGCAAAGAGAACAACAGCGAAAATGCCAGTAAGATCTTTTGCGGGTCGTTGTCCAGCAAAGGCGCCAGGCGTCGGCGAATGCCCAGATTCAGGCGCATACCGGGGTCTGGAGCGTATTCTTTCCACATCCACTGCCGTTCTTCTTCGGTGACCATTTCGAGTGTCAGCTCATCATGATTCCTTAAGAATGTGCACCATTGGCAGTTATCCGGAATGGTAGGCGTATTGGATAATGCCCATTGGATGGGAGCATACTGCTCCTTTTTTAACGCCATGTAGATCCGCGGCATCACCGGGAAGT
>PMIV01000184.1 GCA_003158355.1 Anaerolineaceae bacterium | reverse complement strand
GCAAAATTGAAGGCTGCATTCGGCACCTTTTGCGCCTGTTGGAACACAGCAACGGTCATCGAAAGCAAGATCAAGGCAGCCAGCCAGATATCCAGATATTGAAATTGAAATGAATAACGCATCCAGACCAGAGAAAGGATGCCAACTACAATGAGGAACAAAGAGGGAGAAAAATCACCCACCCGAAAAAGACGCCAGTATTCCCAACCTGCCAGACCCAAAGCAATCGCCACAAACACAGCATAAGGCCAATTGCCCAGGATGGCAAAACCAACTACCAGCGGAACAAGGATGCCGGCAACGATCAGACGGGTTTTCAGTGATTTATCGGGAAACATTTTATTTGCTGGATACCTTGCCAAAGCGCCGGTCGCGGTTTCCGTATTCGATGATGGCTTTGCGCAGATCTTCTTTATCAAAATCGGGCCAGAAAACAGGTGTAACTACCCACTCGGAATAAGCAGTCTGCCACAATAGGAAATTGCTCAAGCGCTGTTCCCCTGAGGTACGGATGAGTAGTTCTGGATCGGGTGAATTGCTGGTGAAGAGATAACCGCTGACCAATTCTTCGGTCACATTTTCGGGAGCAATGCCGTCTTTGATAATATTTTGGATGGCGCAGATAATTTCATCCCGGCCGCCATAATTCCAGGCAATGGTAAACACCAATCTTTGGTTGTTGCGGGTGACCTCGACGGCTTTTTTGATCTTGGCGCCCAGACCTGCGGGTAAGGATTCCAGACGGCCGATGTGTTGAATACGTACCCCCTCGCGGTGCAGTTCATCCAGCTCGTTGACTACCACCGTTTCCAAAAGCATCATCAGGCCGTTGACCTCTTCTTGAGGGCGAGCCCAGTTCTCGGTGGAAAAGGCATAGATCGTCAGATATTTAATGCCAAAATCAATGCAGGAGCGCACCACCCGGCGTACGGCTTCGGTACCAACCCTGTGCCCTTCCGCTCTGGGCAGACCGCGCGCGGTCGCCCAACGTCCGTTGCCGTCCATGATAATGGCAATATGGGTAGGGAGTTTCTTGAATTCTTCAGGCATATGCAGTGATCAGAAGGTTAAACCTCCATGATCTCCTTTTGTTTGTGCTCACCGGTTTTATCAATTTCTTCGATAAATTTGTCGGTAAGTTTTTGTAACTCTTCTTCACCGGTAGTCAGATCATCTTCCGAGATCATTTTTTCTTTTTCGAAATCGCGCATATCTTTAATGAGATCGCGGCGAATATTGCGTATGGCAATGCGGCTTTCTTCAAGGCGGGTGTGCACAAGTTTGACCAGATCGCGACGGCGGTCTTCAGTAAGAGGAGGCAAGTTCAGGCGAATGACTTTGCCGTCATTATTAGGGTTCAAATTCAGCTCCGAAGCTAAAATGGCTTTTTCAATCGCTTTTAAGGTGGAAGGATCAAATGGTTTGATCATTATTACGCGTGCTTCTGGAACGCTGATGCTGGCGAGCTGGAAAAGCGGGGTTTCCATGCCGTAATATTCAATGGGGAGTTTTTCGACCAAGCCTGTATTGGCTCGTCCGGTTCGAATCCCGGAAAGGTCTTCTTCAAGCGATGTGATCGCTCCCTTCATGCGATTTTCTGCATCCTTCAATAAATCTTTAATCATGGGGACCTCCAGATAGGGTGTGCGGGAGATTTTTTGTTCCTGGAATCAAGCTCAACGATGTTTTAAAGGATACCTTAAAATCCCAAAAAAATCTATGTTCTTTATGGCAAAGAATTAAATTATACCTGGCAAAATTTGCACGGGTTTTTGTTGGCCCATTCCTTGCACTTATAGATGGATATGTTTTCTGATCTGGAAAAGGGTATTGACACTAGCGAACATAAGTTCTATAATACATATATAGAACATTAGCGCTAAATAAATTGGCCCATAACTTGCATAAGTATGAAAAGCAGATAATCGTTTAGGAGAGAAATATGAACACTGGAATGCTCTGGTTTGATAATGACCCAAAAGTTGATATTGTCACTAAAATTCAGCGAGCAACCGAATATTATCAGAGCAAATATGGTCAAAAACCAGACCTTTGCTATGTCAATCCCAGCATGATGCCCGAAAAACCCGCCCGTACCAGCGGGATCGATTTACAGGGAAATCAAATGGTGCTGCCAAATCATTTCTGGCTGGGAGTGAAAACTTCCGCACGGGTCTAATGAAAATAATGTGCAGTCACAAAACGGACAGAATTATTCCTGTCCGTTTTTCTTTTTGTGGAATAGCCGGCCGAAAAACTGACGAATGTGCCGGAAAGGCCGCTGCGAAAACTTTTGCGCAAAATTGACAGCAGCCGTTTCCAGACTGATGGAGCGGTGACGTTCTTCTCCTAAATACCAACGATGTTCGATGATCCACAGGTAAAGATCCATCTCGGTGCGCCCCGGGAAATTCTCGAGGATCTTATGTTTGCGAATGATCTTGAGCAAAGGCAGATAGAGGTCTTTATACCAGCCTTTGACCGCATCCGTATATTCAATGGGGTGGTGCAGCGCCTCGCCCATGAACCATTGGTGCACGCTGATGTGCTGCAATACTTTTTCGTACTGGCCCGCGATCGAGAATTTGAAATTCTGAGTAGGATAATATTCGTCCAGGTGGGTGGTGTTGAGAAACTCGGCATATTCCTGCACCATGATCAAATTATCCAGGTTCACATTTTCATCCAATGTTCCGGGAATATCCACCTCAATGACATAGGCATCCATATAAGCCTGTCCGCGTTCTTTGGCGACAGAAACCCGGTGATTGCCATCTTTGACGAAAAAGACATCGCCGATCTTGTAAACATCCACCGGCGGCAGGATCACATCCTGGAAATACGCCCGGTCAATGCTTTCCCAGCGGCTGCGCGTATTTGTTTGCCGGGGCAGAAAGGCGCGGTCGAAATCATTGAACCGGCTGACAGATCCGACAATCTTATCGGTTTCGATCTGTTTCAGACCGACGTAGTGCTGTCCGCGAATAGGAATGCGCTTGCGGACTTCATCAAAGGGCAGCAGGTCGTTATTTTCCCGCTGGATCCATTTGATCATCGCATTCAGGAAACCTTTACGATAAGCATGCGAAAAATCACCGTGTGCGGTTTGGCTAAAAAAATTGGGTGAATTGGGATCAGGATTTTGAGAGCCCATCAGTATTACTCCTTAGATTTCTTTTGCCGCGGGAGGCATGGGGTCTTCATTTCGAGTTCACGAAAACCGTAAGTATTGATCACTTTGGTTGGACCGATTTGGGTCTCGGTGACGACATCCCGACGGTAAACATGGATATGACCGTGCAAATGGTAGGTGGGTTTAAACACATCGATGAGCCATCGAAACGCTTTGATGCCCTGGTGCGGCAGATCGTTGTCGTCATGTATTTTCCAGGGAGGGGAATGCGTTACCAGAATATCCAGAGCGCGGCCATAACGCAGTTTGTTTAACATCAGCATGGGCGCCAGGTGAAAGGCTTTCAGCCAATATTCGTTCTGGGTGTACTGATACGGGCCGTTGTTGTAGCGGAGCGAACCTTCCAAACCAGCCAACAACAGGCCAGTATCATCCTTCATCACGCGCTGATTCAGATCGCGGCCGCCCCACGGGGACGAGCGGTCACCGGAGCTGGAGAATTCTGTTTTGCTGGCATGGTTGCCGCGTACGTAATACAGCGGAACATTCAACATGGTCAGGATATATTCCAGGTAGTAATAAGGCAAATCTCCGCAGCTAATGATCAGATCAATGGCTTGAAATCGTTCCAATATCATGGGGCTGTAGATGAAACCGATTTCAACATCACTGATTGACAATATGCGCATGGAACTCTTAATCGCTGATAGTGGTAGAGAGTGTTCCTAAGGCAACCACAAAGGCCATGGCGTATTCCTGTGTGTGCGTGATGGAGACAGACCACTGACTCAACCCCAGGCGTTGGGCAGCTTCTGAGGCGGGACCATGGAGGATCAGTAGCGGCTGTAATTCTTCGGTCGCCTGGATCTCAATATCCTGCCAGCGCACCGGACCAATGCCGCAGCCGAGCGTTTTCGCCACTGCTTCTTTCGCGGCAAAGCGTCCGGCCAGGCTCTCATTGCGGTCGGCGCATAATTTGATCTCAATTGGCGTGTAAACCCGGTTAATAAAGCGGGCGCGAATGGCCGGATCGAGGTTTTGGAAGCGGTCAATTTTCACCATATCAACACCACTGGCAAGTTTTTGATTATTCATTTTTAGATCCTGCACTGACTATGACGAGATTATCCGGATGAACATACTTACGTGCCACTTCAAGGATGGCCTCAGGGGTGACAGTTTGGATGATCTGGGCATAACGCTGCAAATAATCCAAACCGAGGTCGAAACGTTCCAAATTCAAGATCGAATTTGCCACACCTGCATTGGATTCCAGAGATAGCGGCAGACGGCCAATATAATTTGCCTGGCTATCGGAGAGTTCATCGGCTGAAACCGGTTCTTGAATGAATGTGTGCAGCTCTTGCAAGATCAGATCGATGGCTTTTTGCAAATTGACCGGGTTGACCCCGGCGGAGACTTCCCAGGAACCGCCGTCGATCCAGGCGTTCAGACTGGTGGAGGCATCATACGCCAGGCCGGCTTTTTCCCGCACGGCAGCACCGATGCGGCCCATCATGCCAAATTGACCCAGAACATTATTTCCCAGAGAAGCTATCAGGTAATCTGGAGATTTGCGTTTCGGTCCCAGCATTCCCATAATGAGATCGGTCTGACTTTTACCGGGAATATCCAGGTGGCGGCGGATGGTTTGCGTGGGTGGAATAATTTCCGCCAGTTCAGCAGACTGGACCTTGGCCGGGTTTTGCCAATCTCCCAGGGCGGCTTCGATCACATCAAAAACAGACTGGGCTTCCACGGCTCCCACCACAACGATCACCAGATTCTGCGGGTGATAGTACTGCTGATGGAACCGAACCAGATCCGCCCGGGTGATCTTTTGAATGGTCTCAATAAAGCCATCTTCGGGACGTCCGTAGGGGTGGTTGCCAAAGAGAAGTTCATCGAAGGTGATGGCAGCCATTTCTGCAGTATCCTGCGCCCGTATGGAGAGACTGGTGAGGAATTGAACTTGCAGCCGCTTCACATATTCTTCAGGAAAGGTTGGGCGGCGTAAACAATCGGCCAGCAAATCGATAAGCAAAGGCAGATCTTCAACCAATGAACGGCCGCTGAAACTGGTGTTATGCACGCTTGCGCCAAAGCCGAGGCTGGCTCCGGCAGATTCGAGCCGGTCGAATATTTGTTGAAAAGTCTGAGTTTTAGTACCCCTTGTTAGAGCAGAAGCAGTGAAATGCGCCAACCCCAATTGTTCGAGTGGGTCGAGATAACTGCCTGCTGCGATATATCCGGTAAGCACTACCGAAGGACTGTTAAAATTGCTGCGTGTCAGGATCGTAATTCCATTGGGGAGAACTTTGCGAAGGATATCTTCCGGCCCTGGAAGGGAATGGATGTCTGTGTAAGCAACGGGCTGTGTCATGCCTGCACCTCCTCTGGGAGATAAATGCCGACAACCCGCCGTTCGGGTTTGAGATATTCCTGTAGCGCCTGTTGGATCTTTTTAGGGGTCACCTGGTTAAGCCTTTCAACATACTGATTAAACCAGTCGTAATGGTCGAACATTTCTGGGTAGCCCAACCAGAAACCCTGGTTGGTGATATTCTCTGAGCCGTAGGCAAAGAGGGCGCGCGCCTGTTTGACAGCTCGGTCAATTTCAGCCTGGGGGATGAGGATTTGCTGCAGATGGTCGATCTCAGCGTCGATGAGAGCAAGCACCTTTTCCGGCTTGTGTTCAGGCCGGATGGTGATATTGATGTTGTATAAGTGCGGATCAATGGTGGCTTGCAGCCCGCCGTAAACACTGGTGGCAAATTCTTTTTCCACCAATGCTTGATAGAGACGGCTGGTTTTGTT
>PMIV01000016.1 GCA_003158355.1 Anaerolineaceae bacterium | reverse complement strand
CAACCGGCGCGGATTCGCGATTGCATAGGAGACAGAGATGAAAAAAATAGCCGCTATTATCCTCAAAGACACACTGGTTCGTTTTGCCTCGCCATCAGAGTGGCTCTTCTTCATTCTGCTGCCTATCCTCTTCACCGTGATCCTCGGCAGTTCCACCGGTTCGATGTCGGATACACGCATCGTGCTGCCGGTCGTCGACAAGGCACAAACTGACCTTTCTGCGCAGTTGGTCGCCGCGTTGGATAAATCGAGTTCCGTTCGGGTAGTCGCCGAGGACCTGACCAAGGCCCAGTCCGCTTTTGACTCGCGCCGAAATTCAGCCGTACTCATAATCCCGGCCGGATTCAACCTGGACGCTCAGTCAAAGAACAGCCTTTCATTAAAAATGCTGCAGCAGCCCAATAACATGGATGCGCTCATTTCTGCGCAGGCGGTACAGACCGCCGCCAGCCGCTTCAGCAGTTTAAACGACATTGCCAATCAGAGCACAGCCGCCGCCGAAAAGGTCAAACCCTTCGCCAATGACAGCGAACGGCAAGCTTACTACGCGGCCGCATTCAAACAGGCACAGACCTCTCTTGAATCCGCCCCCACCCGGTTGACGGTCACCGAGGGAAACACCGTCGACCAGGTTCAATATGATCCGCGCGCAAATTCTTCCGCTGGTCAATTGATCACCTGGGTGTTCATTCCCCTGATCGGTCTCTCGGGAGTATTTGCTTATGAGCGCCAACAGGGAACCCTGCGCCGGCTTTTAACCACCCCCACGCATAAGGCTACCTTTTTAGTAGGGACGATCAGCGCTCAAGTACTGACTGCCCTGGTACAGATGAGTTTGTTGATCGGTTTTGGCATACTGGTGCTGCACGTCAACTGGGGTCAACAGCCCCTGGCGCTGGCCGTGATGATGCTGGCTTCTGCGCTGGCTGCAGCCGCTCTCGGAACCATGCTGGGAACTTTCGTCAAGACCGAAGGACAGGCCAGCGGCATCAGCATCATGTTGGGCATGACCATGGCCCTGCTGGGCGGCTGCTGGTACCCGCTGGAGCTTTTCCCGCTGGCCGTACGCAGCGCCGTCAAGGTGCTGCCCACTACCTGGGCCATGCAGGGGCTGCTGGATATTCTGCTGCGCGGCGGCGGGGTCGCCGCCATCCTACCCGAAGCCGGCGTGCTGCTGGGGTTCGCCGCCCTCTTCTTCACCATTGGCATCCTGCGCTTTCGTTACGAATAATGCCTTCGTGAAACCAGATAAAACCAATAACCTAAGCGGTTTTAATCAATGAACAAAGTGAAACGAGGAATCTGACCCTCGTTTCACTTTTTATCTTCCACCGCCGTAAAAAATTCCTGATCTTATTTTGTTAATAATAATTACGAAACGATAACCGATAGTTAACCTCGTGGTCATTAATCCTTAAGCTACTTCGGGTAAAGTTGTTCCATAGAAAGAAATTTATTGGAAAGTAAATTATGGGATACGCAGACCTTCACATACATACCATTCACAGTTACGACGCCACAGCCTCGGTTGCGGCAGTACTTCAATATGTTGCCAATCATACCGATCTGGATGTGATTGCCATTACCGATCACGATACAATTTCCGGCATCAATGAAGCAGTGGACCTGGCTCCCCGCTACGGCATCGAAGTCATCCCCGGTTGCGAAGTTTCAACTGCCGACGGTCATCTACTGGCTTTATTCATCCATCGCCCTGTGCCAGCCGGGCTTTCATTAATAGAGACCGTCGAGTTGATTGGTGCACAGGGAGGAATTTGCATTGCTGCCCACCCCATGGCCTTCGGGATTAACAGCCTCACCTTTACCACGATCCAAAATGCTCTACTCAAACCGGGGATCAGCCAGGTCCTTGTGGGTGTGGAAGCCTTCAACGGCAGCCTCATCTCCTCGTGGCGCAACCCTATGGTCGAACGAATTTCGCAGACGCTGCCGCTAGCCCAAACCGGCAACAGTGACTCCCACATTCTCGAAACCATCGGGCAGGGTTCCACCGAGTTTTTCGGTTATACTGCCAGAGAGCTGCGCTGCGCTTTGATTGCTGCCGATACCCGGGTACGCAAAGTACCCAACCTTGACTGCTTTGGCATTATTGACCGCTACGTGCCGCGCATAATGCTGCGTAAAATGGGTTGGGTCACCGATAACCGCACACCGCAAACCAACCTTTATTTTGCACGCGAGAAAAACTTGATCCAGAACCACCAGAGCTATTCACCACAAAACTGATCTTGCCGGGTGAGCGTATGACTGCCAATATTTTATTTATTTGTGGGTCTTTAAATCAGACCACAATGATGCACAAAATTTCTCAGCAAATGGGAGATTTTGATTGCTTTTTTACGCCTTTCTACGCAGACGGAATCATCGGAGTGGCCGCCAAAGCAGGGTTGACCGATTTTTCGATCCTGGGCGGCAGACATCGTAAAGCTACCGAAAGCTATCTGCAAGAAAACAGGCTGCAGGTTGATTTCGGCGGAAAAGGTCGCAAGTACGATCTGGTTGTGACCTGTACCGATCTGGTGATCCAAAAAAACATCCGCAATACAAAAATTGTTCTGGTTCAAGAAGGAATGACCGAGGAAGAAAACTTTCTGTATTTCCTGGTGCGCTATCTTAAATTTCCACGCTTCCTGGCCAATACCGCAGCCACCGGCCTCTCCAACACCTA
>PMIV01000146.1:4663-5525 GCA_003158355.1 Anaerolineaceae bacterium | reverse complement strand
TGTCGCTTTTCCCCAGGAAAGGTAATAAAATTCCCACACCCAGATCAAAACCTTCCAATACAAAATATCCGATGTAAAGGACGCCAATCAAAATAAACCAGAGAATATTAAGATTCATTTTCTCCTCCTATGCCTTTACCGCTGCAGCGCTATTGGAGTCGATTTCAGAACCGGCACCCTTTTGCGCATATTTAATCAACAAGTAAACATCCGCCACCATCAAAACGCCATAGATCAAGGTAAAACCGATCAGGCTGGTGAGTACCATCCCTGCTGATACATTGGGGGAAATTGCATCCTGAGTCTTGAGCAAGCCAAACACCACCCAGGGTTGACGTCCCATTTCAGCCAGAATCCAACCGGCAGAGTTACAGAGGTAAGGCAGGAACAAAAAATATGGAAAAAGTTTCAGGAATTTCATTTTTTCGATTGGTTTCTTGCGCAGCATATAGATCAATGCCAACACTGCAACCAGAAGCAGGAAGCAACCTACATAGACCATGATCCTGAAAGAGAAATAACTGACCGTAATATTGGGGACATAATTTCCCGACCCATACTTCGCTTCGTATTCTTTTTGTATATCCAAAATTCCTTGCACAGGCCCTTTTATATCATCGTAAGCCAGCACTGAGAGCAGGTAAGGAATTCGAATCGAAACAATATCCTGGTCGTGGTCCTGGTCTACCAAAGTGAACAGAGAGAAAGAGGCTGGATCTTCTGTATGCCATAACCCTTCAGCTGCAGCCAGTTTCATTGGTTGTGTTTGCACCATTTCTTGTGTCTGGTTATGACCGACCCATATCACACCGACTAGACCAATCAACGCAAAAATCACGCCGATTCTAAAAGAACGAGAAAA
>PMIV01000146.1:0-4625 GCA_003158355.1 Anaerolineaceae bacterium | reverse complement strand
TTGGCAGCCAGAATCCAGAAAGCGGAAATATTTGCTGCAATTGCCACCAACCAGATAGACGCTAAATGCACTCCTTTAGATAATCTCTCCCAACCAAAAATCCAGATTCCCAGGAAGGTAGACTCCAGGAAGAATGCCAGTAATGCTTCAACCGCCAACGGCGCTCCAAAAATATCTCCGACAAACCGGGAATACTGTGACCAGTTCATGCCAAACTGAAATTCTTGCACAATACCGGTGACTACTCCCATCGCAAAGTTTAAAATAAACAGAGTTCCCCAAAACTTCGTCATTTGTTTGTAAACTTCTTCTTTGCGTATCAGGTAGAGAGTTTCCATAATGGCTACCAGAATAGAAAGACCCAGCGTCAGCGGCACAAAGAAAAAATGGTAAACAGTTGTGATACCAAATTGCCAGCGAGCCAGTGCGGTCATGTCCATATATTGAGCTCCTATTGGAATTTTTGGTGAAAATTGATAATAACTATGAAAATTATACACAATTCGCTAGCGCATGGCAACTATTTTAAGGAAGATATTTCTCTTTTTAAATAAAATTAACCCGGACCTGCGTAACAATTGCTTTCGTATTGGCTGGTATAATTCTGAGGAACAAATTCTTTTTATCATCATCAAAGGGCTTATGTTAGAGAATACTACATCTATCGAAAAACGTTACGATGAGCTGACTCAGCTCCTTGAACAAAACGTAGAAGATTACCAAAAAGTCGCTGAACTCGCCAAAGAACGTTCAGACCTTGAACCGGTTGTCCAGCTTGCAGTGCGTTATCGCGAACTGTTGAAACAACAGGATGAAGCAAATGAACTCGAATCCACGGATGATGCCGAGATACGTGATTTGGCTCTGATGGAACTTGAATCACTCGCTCCGCAAATTGAAAAAATCGAAAAAGAGCTCAAAGCTTTACTGGTTCCAAAAGACCCTCGCGATGACCGCAACGTTTATATGGAAATCCGTGCCGGCGCAGGCGGCGATGAAGCAGGCCTGTTTGCCGCTGATCTGCTGCGTATGTACACACACTACGCAGAACTCCGCCACTGGAATTTGGAAATCGTCTCTGCCAATGAAACTGGCATCGGCGGTTACAAAGAAGTGATCTTCATGGTCAAAGGCAAGGGTGCCTTCTCTCGCCTGAAATTTGAATCTGGCGTTCACCGTGTACAGCGCATTCCTACCACTGAATCATCAGGCCGAATCCATACCTCGACAGTAACCGTTGCGGTTATGGTTGAAATCGAAGACCTTGAAGTGAACATTCCCGAATCTGATATTGAAGTTGAAGTATTCCGTTCTTCTGGAGCCGGTGGACAGAATGTGCAAAAGAACTCCACTGCTGTTCGCATCACTCATAAACCTACCGGAATCGTCATCACCTGCCAGGACGAACGCTCTCAACTCCAAAACAAGATTCGCGCCATGGGCATTCTACGAGCCCGCCTGTTTGAGATCGAAGAACAAAAACGTCAATCTGAGAGGGAAGATGCCCGCCGTTCACAGATCGGCACCGGTGATCGATCCGAGAAAATTCGCACTTATAACTATCCTCAAAGCCGTGTCACAGATCATCGTATCAACGTTTCCTCTTTCAATTTACCTGCGGTAATGAACGGTGAAATCGACCTCTTCATCGACGAACTTTCACTACGGGATGAAACTGAACGTCTTTCCACAACCGGCCTTGATGACGACGAAGATTGAGCTGCAAACCTGGATCAACCAGGCAATTCGTTTATTGGAACATTCCGAAACGCCTTTTCTAGAAGTTCAGGTGATCTCTGCGTATATTCTCGCACAATCCCGCGAATGGGTCATTGCTCATCCAGATTATCAACTTACCCCAGCGCAAGTCGATCAGCTCGATTCTGTTTTAAATCGTTTGGTCAAGGGTGAACCTTTAGCCTACATCACCGGTCAGCGATCTTTTTACGGGTTGGATTTTATCGTTTCGCCCGCAGTACTCATCCCACGCCCTGAAACAGAATTATTGGTAGAAGAAGCCATTCAATGGTTGGAAGCGAACCCGCACCGCCGCAGTGCAGTGGATATCGGTACCGGGGCCGGAATCATTGCACTTACCCTGGCAGACACCTTCATCGATCTGAAAATGACCGGTCTGGATATCTCTGATGATGCGCTGAAAATTGCCAGAGAGAATGCCGCTTTCAATCATTTACAGGATCGAATCAACTGGCAAAAAAATGACTTACTGACAAATATTGAAGGATCGTTCGATTTGATCCTTGCCAACCTCCCCTACATTCCCACCCAGGTCTTGAATTCATTGGAAGTAATCAAATATGAACCGCGTCTGGCCCTGGACGGAGGAACGGATGGTCTGCAATTAATTCGCCGGCTACTCGAGCAAATTCCCGGCCACGTCCGACCTGGAGGAGCCATTTTTCTTGAAATAGAGTCCACTTTAGGCCCGCAAGTACAAAAAATCGCTAAAGATCACTTTCCTCATGCAAAAATTGAACTACAAAATGATTTTGCAAATTTGCCGAGATTAGTTAGAATTGAAACATAGGTGAGGTAAAAATCATGGAGACGGTGGTTCTAGATACATTTAACGAAAATGCTTTTTCACTCTCGTTGGAAACTCTTCGGCAAGGCAATTTGGTGGCTTTTCCAACAGACACAGTTTATGGCCTTGCAGTTGATCCATTCAACATCTCTGCAATAATCAAATTATACGAAACCAAGGGACGCGACAATAACAAAGCCATTGCCATTCTGGTGGGAAGTCTTGATCAGGTGGATTTGATCGCAGAGCATTTCACAGAAAACGCTAAAATATTAACCCGGCGCTTCTGGCCTGGGGGGTTAACTGTGATCGTGCCCAAACGAAAAGATATTCCAGATCTGCTTTCCGCGAATCAAACAATAGGTATTCGTATGCCCGATCATCCATTTGCGCTTGAATTATTAAAGCGATTTGGCCCGTTAGCTACCACTTCGGCAAATTTAAGCGGAGGCCCAAACCCGTTGAACGCGAAAGATGTCCTCATCCAACTAAATGACCGCGTTCCTCTGGTCATCGATGGCGGGCAATGCCCGGGTGGAATTCCTTCTACGGTTGTCGATTGTACAATCGAAGAATTACATATTTTACGTGCCGGGGCTATCACTGAAGAAGAACTTCAGGCTGAATTGCAGAGGAATTCTTAATAAACACTTAATTTGGATTAACCCAAATCTAAAGATTTTTGATTATTATTAAGATTGTATTCTCCTCATAGAACCCACGCGAATGAACCGCCTCATTCGCGTGGGTTCATTTTTAGGCCTGATCAGCCAAGAGGGAATTTTGTTGTAGCTGCCAATAACGGTAAAAGTAGCCCTCTTTTTTGATCAATTCCGCTTGTTCTCCCCTTTCAACTACTTTTCCATCAGACAAATATACAATTTCATTCACCTGATCCAACATCACCAGGTGGTGAGTGATCAACAACACTCCGCTATCAGAGAATAATTTGAATAGCGTAGCCAATACATTCTTCTCCGTATCAGGATCGAGATGTGAAGTCGGCTCATCCAATAAGATAAAGGGGGTTTCTTGCAACAATACCCTGGCGATTGCCAGCCTCTGCGCTTCACCGCCGCTCATCCTCATACCTTGTTCGCCCAGCCAGGTGTCCAACCCTTCTGGCAGAGCGGCAAACCATTGTGCTAGTTCTGCCTTCTTGATCGCTTCGATCAACTGCTCATCGCTTGCATTCTCATTTGCCAATAATAAATTTTGACGGATCGTTTCAGCGAAGAAATAACTGGATTGAGAAATTACGCCAAATAATTTTCTTGTGCTGATTGGCGTGAATTCCCGCAGGTCGTCTCCCTCCACCAAAATCTCTCCAGCAGAATAATCCCAGAAGCGCATGAGTATATTCAGCAGAGATGTTTTTCCGCTGCCGCTGGGTCCGACCAGAGCAGTGATCTGCCCTTTGTTGATGGTCAAATTAATGTCGTGTAAAGTTTCCCTTTCAGAACCCGGATATTGAAAAGACAGGCAGCGGATTTCTACCTTCCTGGCATCTTGAATAGTGGATTCTGCAAGAGCAAGAGCGAGAGCGCTCGCTCTGTTTTGCTGCTGAGGGATGACAAGTTCAAATAATCTTAGCGCCGATGCAATGCTGGCGGTTAAGTTCTGGGCCGCCTGGGGTAAATTATTTGTCGCTTCAAAGCTGGCCATCGTCAACAAACTGACCACGGCCAATGAAACCCCGCTCATCTCCCCTGCGCTCACCTGAGGGATCGCCGCGATCAAAATGCACAACAACGTCAGGTTAGCCACCAACAATACAAGGCCATTGTTTAACCCGCTCAGAAAACCGTAATACTGCTGAATTTTGCCAACTTTTTGTGATCCAATTTCCACTTTTTGCAGCCAGCGTTTCTCTGCCCCCGCTGCCTGTAGATCTTCCAACCCTTGAAAAGTCTCCAGCATGTCAGCAGAAAGTGCTGCCCTTGTTCGCTGCATTTGGCTGCCAGTTTTCCGAGTGAATAATATGGAAAAGGCGGGTAAGACCAGACAGTTAATTATCATGCCGGCTGCCAATATCATCCCCAAAGAGAAGAAGTATCCGCACAAAAATAAACTCATGCCA
>PMIV01000186.1 GCA_003158355.1 Anaerolineaceae bacterium | reverse complement strand
GCCATCACGAAAAATGGGATGGAACAGGATATCCAAGGAGATTAAAAGGTGAACAAATCCCGATTGCAGCGCGCCTTTTTGCGGTCGTGGATGTATGGGATGCCCTACGGTCAGATCGCCCATACCGAAAAGCCTGGAGCAAAGCAAGGGTCCTGGAATATATCAAATCATTATCCGGCACGCATTTTGAACCCAAGGTCGAGAAGCTTTTTGTTCACATGATGAAAGAAAATAAAGCACCAAAAAAAAGTTAATCCATTTGAACTAAAATTATCAGAATATTACTTAGGATCAAAAAACATTACCCCCTTTTTTCCATTACAGAAAAGGGGGGGTAATTAAGTCTATTCGTTTACAACTCTTTGCAATTTATCGCCAGGCCAACTATTCCTTATCGCCATTCTTCCCAGTCGAGTCGATTGGGAAACCACATGCTGCTAACTGGTTAAGCAGTTCAGCCGGGTCTTCCAGCCACTGCCCCCACTTGCGTGAGATGTGTTCCGTCCACGAGTATTCTTTATAAGAAAAAGTGTCTTCTTTGTTCTCTACTTCAATGTCAATTTTGGCCTTTTGCTTGAGATAATATCCCTGCGCCAGGTATCCGTCATCCATCGACTGCATGGCAGCATCCACCATTGTATCGGTCATTTCAGGGTAACGGTCTTCAAATAGGGTGTATTCCAACGGGTAGCGCGGGCGTGGTGAAAATTCCTCGGCAGGGTAGCCCATCACCAGTTCCACCAATGGGAAAACCCGCTGCGGCAGGGAATAGGCTTTCTGGATCTTGGTTGCTTTATAGGGTGTTCCTCCCAGAAAACAACTGCCCATGTCCAGGCTTTCTGCGGCGATAACCATATTTTCAGCAGCGTAAGCAGCATCCTGGATTCCGAAGAACAATAGCGACAGGTTGTTGGAGACTGTCTTCCAACCCCTGCGCGCCATGATCAACTCCAGCTTGTGCAGATCAACGCAAATGGTGAATAACAGCGGTGCGCCAAAAGGATTCACCTTTTTGCGGTTGAGCAGAATGCTGTAAAGTTGACCCGAAAAAGGTGCCTGCTGTCCGGCACGCACGACTGTTTCGATGACTTCATCGCTTGGCTGACGGACAGTATATTTTCGAACCGATTTGCGGTTCATCATGTTCTGAATTTCAGGATTATCCATTTTAACTCTTTATCTATTAATTCAATTTATTTCGCGCGAACAACATTAGTTCCGCGCGCGGACTTGATTTCATTCCAGAAGAAGATCATGGTTACCAATGCGAAAAACACGAACAGGGGGAGAAGACTGCTCCACGAATTGAGGTGCAGGAGGCGGTGGCCGAGGTTCTGCGTGAAATTGCCCTTGATGAGCTGCGGCAGGCAGAAGCTATACACGTTCGAATACGCAAAATACCCCATCTGGCCGAATTGCGAGACCATTGTGTCGGGAACCTGTACGGTACTGGCCGCTCCGATCAGCATTTGACCCATTGAGAGCAAGCCCAAACCCACCAACGGCCAGTTGCAGCGCCGCGGTACAAAAACCAGCAGAATACAAAAAAATGGCAGTATCGGGATCAAGTGGCGCGGCCCCAGGGCATATCCGCCCCACCACATAAAGTAACCAGAGATAAAAATCAAATATGAAACAATGATGCCAATTGCCAGAATGGCTTCGGCTTGATAACGTTTTTGGCGAAATATCTGGATAGCGCCAAATACCGCCAGGAGCAAAACCGGTGACTCCCAAAAAATGCCCATAGCCGGATGCAGGGTCATGTAATAAAGTACGCTCAGGCTGGGCCATTGGATGCCCATCACGCCCTGGCTCATCGAAGAACCGAAATATTGATTGTCCAGGTTTGAATATCCAACAGAGAAAAAACTACCAAAACAAATCCTGTTATAGGCAAGCTGCAAACACAGCGGAATCAACCCGCCGAGCAAAGGGAAAATGACAGAGCGAAAATTCCGGCTGCTCGTGTTTTTCCACATCGAAAAAATGTAGTAGATCACCAAAGCCAGAATGATCACCGCCGACGGGTACTCACAGATGAACGCCAACCCCAAAAGCAAACCAATGAGGAAAAGATATCCGTTTTTTGTTTTCTCGCGATTTTCCTTGAGAAAAAAGATCAGGAAAAACGCGCTAAAGAGTAATGAAGAAGTTAATTGGTGGCTGAAGAAGGTAACGCTGTAAGGCAGGTACAGCGTACCCAGGGTGATGGCCAGGGTGACCAGGTACGAACGCAGTCGGCTTCGCGATAGATACAGGCACAAAATGTACATCAGGCTCCCCGCGATCGCCGAAGGCAGCCCGATCCCCAGAAAGGTGAGGATCACCTTAACCGTCTCCTGGCTGGGGTGATGAAAGAGCTGCTGAGCCAGGGAAAGAGGCGCGTAAAGGATCGCCCCGATGATCATTGGGCCAATGGCCTTATCGGAATAATAGTGGCCGTTATAAAAGGAGTGATCCACAGTTTTGGTGGGTACCTGGTTGTAATAATGGTCAATGGAAAGACTGCCCTCTTGAAGGCTGGCAAAGATCAAACCAAAACGCGAATTTCCATTTGATTCTCCATCCTGATAAAAGAAGGCAAAGAAAAAAGTTAGGAGAATAAATACGATCAGTGCATCTTTACGGTAACTTCGCGGCAACGTTTCCATTAATCCCTTTTCTTTTCACCTTGGGGGGCAGCAGGTCAATCAACCATACGGAATTTGAACTCAACCTGAACGTATTATAACAAACCTGTTTGATCGAATTTTATCTTTCACCCTGCAGATCAAAAATAAACTAAAAATCTGTATATCGTTGACCTACAATCCATTGACCAGTATAGTAATAGTAACAAAGATTGCTTTTATGGTTCGTTCCTTCATATTGCCAAGTAGGTCGTTTTTGCAATTAAAATTTGTTCTTCTTTTTATGGAGGGTTATGGCTGACCAGAAATGTCCTGATTGCAGCGGTGAATTGGTCAAAGTAAAAGTGTTTGGCCGCGGATGGGAAAACCCGATCAGTAAACTAGCCATCGACGCTGAATTTGGTTTTTACACAGAGGATAATTCCGAAAGAAATGATTTTTTGGGAATGTTCAAAGCAAATGGTACGGTAGATTCCTACCTGTGCAGTGATTGCGGGCGGATTTTCTTTTATGGAACCAGGCTCAAATAAATGCAGTGTTAAAATTCAAAGCCAAGGAAAAGAAGATTTTCAGAAATAAATGTATCCTGAACAAATAGGTATAATAATGGCCTCCAAAATTGGAGGCCATTATTTTTTTATACTTTGGAGTAACTTAACAGACTACGACCAGTTTTGCTGTTTGGAAAAATCAGTGATCACCGGAATATCCGTATTAGTACCGTTATAGGCTTTGATGCCATAGACAACATTGATGATGTAAATGAGGGGAACAAAACAATTTACTATTGGGATAAGTGAGAGAATTCCCACGACAACTACTTCGACGATTCCCAGAATCAAAGTGGGAACAGTGTGATACTTGATAAAGGTTTTATTCTTTTTATCATCCAAAAATAAAGTGATTAAAGGAAGCAGTGGTGCAAGCAAGAAGCATAAAAGCACCCATAAACGATCTTCACTGGAAACTTCT
>PMIV01000088.1 GCA_003158355.1 Anaerolineaceae bacterium | reverse complement strand
GTGTTTTATATTTCCTGTTCGCAGTTCTATCAGGTCAATACCAATTTTTTGACCATTTTCGTTTAGCGCCGGGGAAAGAACTCCAGCGGTCTGTATATTCAAATGCCTGGTTTGATCAATGAGCATCTTGAGGAAAGTGGTCTTACCGATCTCACGTGGGCCGCTAAGGATGAAAAGAGGAGGGAATTCTGGGGAAGGACCATTTAATTGTCCCATAAGACGATTCGTTTCCCATTGAGCTCTTTAACTTGTATGGGAAGGTGATATAGCTCAGAAAGTGATCGATCATTCATCACCTGATCCGCTGGCCCGGTTTCCAAGACTTCGCCTTCGCGCATCAGCACCATGTCAGTGGCCAGTGCTGAAGCGACATCCGGTTCATGGGTAGTGAATACAATAGTAACCCCCTGGTTCTGAAGGGTGCGTAAAACCTGAACCAGCTTGCTTTTATTACTTAGATCCAGGTGGGAGGTGGGTTCGTCTAAAAAGAGCAATTTTGGCTGTTGAGCCAATGCGCGGGCTACGAGCACGAGTTGACGTTCACCGCCGCTCAAACTGGGCATTGTGCGATTTTTAAGCAACAAAAGACCCACGTCACTCAGTTTTTGTGAAGCTATTTCCAGGTCTTTTTCACCGGGCATTGCTAATGGATCCAAATAAGGTGTCCGGCCAAGTAAAACATATTCGAGTAACGAATATTCAAACGGTGTATTTTCATTCTGAGGGACCAAACCCATCCACTGACCAAGTTCTCTGCGGGAATATGCTTTTAACGGTTTTTCAGCCAGTGACACGTTTCCGCTGTGGGGGTGCAGCCATCCCAGGGCGAGATGAATCAGAGTTGTTTTGCCGGCCCCGTTAGGGCCGAGTATCGCAGTAATGGTGCCTGCAGGAATTTGTAAGTTAAAATGTTTGATCACCGGGGATGTTCCGGTGGGATAGGTGTAACTGATATTGTCAAAAGAGAGTAATTGTTGTTCCATGTTATTTATTGGTCGGCACCTTTTGATTGATCATGATGTAGGCAAAAATGGCTGCACCAAGCAATGAAGTAATGATTCCAAGTGGAATTTCACCTGCCATGAGTACCCGTCCAATGTCATCGCAAAGGATAGCGAATATGCCGCCGATCAAGATGGAAGCGGGAAGCATATAACGCGAATCTGCCCCGAATATTCGACGCGCAATATGCGGGATAATGAGACCGATCCAACTGACCATGCCAGCGACTGAGATTACCGCAGAAGTGGCAGCTACTCCCGCAACCAGGAGCAAGGTTCTTTCTCGCGCTGGAGCCAACCCAAGTGAGAAAGCAGTTTCATCTCCTAAAGATAGCAAATTCAACCGCCAACGCATGCGCCACATGATGAACAAGCTAATAGCGACCACCGGTAGAATGGTTAAAAATTGCTTCCAGGTGATACTCCATAAACCGCCTAACAGCCAGAAGGTGATCTCTTGAAGCTGCGAGAGGGGATCTGCCATATATTTTAGGATACCTAATCCAGCGGAGAAGAAAGCGGAGACGGCAATCCCGGCCAGAACCAGGCGTAACACCCAGCCTCCGTAACGCACTCGTCTGGCTAAAAGGTAAGAGAGAAGCAGCCCTAAACAACCAAAGAATGCTGCAGAAGCTTGCACAGCCCAGGCCGCCCCGCCAAGAAAGATAATGCAGGTGGCTGCACCAAAAGCTGCACCTTGCGAAACCCCCAGAAACCCAGGGTCCACCAGGGGGTTCGAAAAGATCATTTGAAAAACCCCGCCTGCGGCGGCCAACGAAGCACCCAATAAAAGAGCTGTGAGAATGCGGGGTACGCGCAGGTTAAAAACCAATTTTTGCGCCAGGGTATCTGTTAGGATCGTTTTGAATGAGATCAATCCAGGGGTTGGGTATCTTCCCAGAAACATGGAAAAAACTACAACGAAAACAAGAAGAACTACCAGCCAGAACAAGATCTGGCTCCGGCTGGTAGTTTTGGTAAAGTGATTCCTCAAATAGGAAAATATGGTCTTGAGACTCAGGGCAAATCTCCAGTGAACAATGGTACTATTTTACTCTCGAAAGTAGCATTGTCTATATTGTACAAGGTCTGATAGAAATTCTGTGCTTCGGCTTTGATATCCAGTTTGGGGAAAAGATCAGGATGCAGTTTCCCAGCCATCCAGGTCAGGCCAAGGATCCAACGGGTGTCAGACTCGTCCCAACTGTAAACATCAGAGGCAAATCCATAGATCTTACCATCCTTGACTGCTTTCAATTCTGCCCACTGTGGGTCTTTTTTCAAAGTAGCGACCACATCATTGACGGGGCTAAAGTAGGAAACCACAAAGATATCATCGGGGTTCCAGGCGGCAATTTGTTCAACAGTGACTGTAGTCCAACTATTGCCGAGTTTGCTGTCTTTCCATACAGGAGTACCACCCGCATCGATCACCTGGGTGGTCTGAATCCAGGATAGTGGGGGAACGTTGACAGAAACCGTATTGTTCTTGGAGTTGTAATAAACCACCAAAACGGATGGTTTTTTATCATCAGTCAAGGTAGAGGTGACACTGGTAATGGCTGCGACTTTATCTGTGTAATATTTGGCTACTTCTGTGGCACGGGATTCGTTCTTGAAGATCTGGCCTAAGGTTATCAGATCACGGGCATATTGTTCCGGGGTTTCAAAATCAACATAAACAACTGTAATTCCGAGTGCTTCAAGCGGTCCACCCAACGTCTTTTGGTTGCTGGATTTCATGATGACCAAGTCTGGTGTGGTGGCCGCAATTTGCTCGGGGCCAACTGTGTCACCCGCCAGGGTCATTTTGGTTTTAGCATTTGGGTCAACCATAGAAACGAAGTCACCGCTTCCTTGGGCCGTGGATCCCATTGCGACTACTTTTGAGCTGGCTTCCGGGAAGGTGTAGATGGCGTCAGCGATCATGAACAGCGCTTTACCAACGAGAACCACACGTTGGGGGGCATTGGCGAAGAGAACTTTGCGGTTTAAGGCATCAGTTACAGTAAAAGCATTTGCTGCCGGAATGAAGTTGTACTTGGCTAAGGCAGCCTGTCCATCACTGGAAAGAACATAATCCACGAAAGCCTGAACTAATTCAGCGTTTTTGCTGTCTGAAATTGCGGCAATCGGGTAAGAAGCGATGGAATTCAGTGAATCGGGGATGATCAATTTACCGACTTTGTCGGCATAATCGCCAGAAATATCACTGACGTAGACAATACCGGCATCAGCTTCACCCATGGAGACTTTGGTCAATACTGCTTTGACATTGTCTTCTTTGGAAACAACATTTTTCAAAACATTTGTCTTGAAATCTGAGCCATAGGTTTTGTCTTTGGAGGCATTTTCTAAAAACGTGAGTGCATATTTACCGACAGGAACAGTCTCGTCAGCGAGGTCGATTTTGATACCTTTATTGGCCAGATCGGTCAAGGCGGCAATTTTTGCGGGGTTATCTTTAGGGAAGATGACCACCAGTTTGTTCATGGCGAAGTTTTTCACCGCATCCTGAGAGACACGGCTGGCTTTCACGGCTGCATCCATGTAACTTTTACTGGCGCTGGCGAAGACATCTGCCGCAGCACCCTGGCCCAATTGTTCAGCAAGGGCTTGTGAACCGGCAAAACTGAATTCGACGGTAACGCCGGGATGTGCACTTTCGAAAGCTTTACCGATTTCTTTAAAAGGCTCGGTCAATGACGAAGCTGCCAATACAGTCAAGGTTGTTGGAACCGGAGTGGCAGTGGCCGATATAACGGTAGTTGGAGCCGCTGTGGCGGGGGCGGCTGTGGGTGTTGCTTGAGCTGAGCATGCAGCACTGAGCAGCATGGTTGCTAACAACACTATTGATAAAAATTTATTGCGCATAGCTTTCTCCTTCTTTTTTGATTTGAAATCTTGAAATATTCCTATTTCAAGTAATTTCCTGTTTTATCTTGGCTTCAACTAATAAGGTCAGATTGAAGGCGATTGTGAAGCAGACTCTTTACGATGATCAGAGTGAGAAACGAAAAAGTGATCAAAATTACCGATAATGTAAGCGCTACGTTTAATTCAATTTCAAATCCGATATAAATTGCCAGGGGCATGGTTTGGGTCCGGCCGGGGAAGTTACCTGCAAAAATGATAGTAGCGCCAAACTCCCCCAGCGCACGGGCCCATGTCATCACGCACCCGCTAAGCATCCCCATCCAGGAGAGCGGGAGCACGATAAACCGAAAGATTTGCCAACGGGTAGCACCATCAAGAGCCGCTGCCTGTTTGAACTCATTGTTGATACCAGAAAAGCTGATAACTGCCGCTTTAATAAAAAGAGGAGAGGCAATGAAAGTTTGTGCCATGATGACAGCAATTGTTGTAAACGGAATACTAATGCCGTAAGCAGTGAGCCAACTGGCAAAGATGCCTTTACGGCCAAAAGCCATTAATAACGCCACTCCGGCGACTGCTGGAGGAAGCACAGTTGGAAGGTCAACCAAGGTGTCGACGGCACGAAAAAAGCGGCCTTTCTTTTGTGAAAGCATATAGGCGATGGGTGTACCAAAGAAAACTGTTACCAGCGTGGTTATTAATGAAGTAAATAGACTAAGTGAGATGGCTTTGAAGGCATTTCCATCTGCCAGGGTATCTTGGACAGAAGAAAAGGAAGTTTTGAGAAAAATAGCTACAATGGGTAACAGAAAGAACAAAAGCAAAGGAAGTGCAAGCAGAAAAAATGGTGAGCCAGAATTAATAAAACGGCGTCTGCTTGTTTTTAAGGAATCCGATAGATTCCGAACAGGTTTTGCGCTTTGTGGTAATTGTGATAACGGATAATCCATGGCTGTTTTGTGATTTACAGGAAATTAACTGGTTTTTGCCGAATTTTGTTTCTTCGCTGACACTGACCGCAACTGGTTTCCGATCTCTTTACGGGTCGATTCTAGCCATTCGATGATTGTTTGAACCTGACTGGCTCTATATTGAAAAACGATTCTTTCGTAAATTTGATTTTCACTGGTATTCATCAGGTCATTATGGAATTGGCTTAACCATTCATAACAGACTGCTTTTTGCTCTTCGATTAAATCCAGAACTGTTTCAGGTCCGGCCAATAAGGCAAAGTAAATCTTAGCCAGAAATTCCATACGGATATCCCGTCCGTGTTGTACCGGACTATTGCGCCAGGCATAAAAGGTCTGACGTCCTATGCTGGTGAGGTGATATTGGTTGCGGTTTGGGTGCGACTCCCCGGGAATTACCGTTGAGAGAATCAGACCGTCATCTTCCAAGCGTTCCAACAGGGCATACAACTGGCTTTGTTTGACCCTCCAGACTAGTGAGATTGGCTCAAAGCCGGAGATTTGTTTATATAGATCGTATCCGTGAATGGGTTTTTGTTCCAAAAAACCAAGAAGAATATATTCGAGCGAGAGCGGTGCCTGTTGACGCGGCATATATTTATTCTCCGTATATTCATTTAATGAGTATATAAATATTATCACACAATCTCTGGGAAGACAATAAAAGAGGGTCAAATATCATGTGTTTATTCGTAAATTATTAGATGGAAAGAAATGCACCCATAATTTCCAAAATTAGATGAGTGCATTGCTGGTTAAAGAACAGAAATATAGGAAAATATTACTGGCAATCTATTAATCTTGCCCAATAGAAAATTTATAAATATGAACTTGAACAGGGTCCTTGATAAACTAAAAATAATCCCCAAGAAGGAACTTTGGGGATTATTGTAGCAAAGGTCATCACACCGCTGACGAATTATTCAATTCGGATTCGAAATGCTGCAACTCTGTTTCTTCTGTCTGTAGTGTACTGAGAAGGCTTGTCACTTTTTCTTGTATTTGCGGCTCGCTCCGCCCCTGCAAACCAACGATACCGGTTACGATATTGTCTATGATATTGGAAGAGCCGGTTAATTGGGCTTCAAAGCGTGAGAGTAGCGATTCGATTGCTTTCATCTGATTTTGACTGTTTTGTAAACTTTGTAAAGTGGACTCATATTCTTTGCGTGTAGTCGCGTCGGTGGAATTTTCAATATTATTTTGCATTTTGGCTATATCATCCACAGAGGTGTTTGTTAACTTTTGGATGACAAAGTTATTGTCCATTGAACTCATGCGCAAAGAGAGTTGATAGATATGGTCGACCAGGGCATCCAATGAGGTTGAAACGGATTCACAGTACTTGCGTTGTTTAGGGGTGAAGCCTGCAAGAGTATTAAAAATTGAAAACCGGGCCCGATCCATTCGATCAAATTTGGCCTGAAAACGCTGTGAAAGCGGCTGGCGGTTTTGACGGGTAAACGTCATTTTTAAACCCGGGTCACTGGCAATAACAATCACCATTATCAACCAGAAAAGTAAACCAATCGGCGCAAGCCACCAGGCGGCAATTAAACCGGCAACGATGGCAATTGCCAATATTAACAGATTGACTGGGTTAAAGATTGCAGAAAGAAAAGGTGAACGTGTCATTTTTTAGAAGAAAGTCGCGATGTCATCATAGATTTTTTGGATGGTTTCTGGCGAACTATCGTATTGCTTTCCGCCGGTTGGTTCTGCTAATTGCTGTAGAACCTTTTTATCTGCATCATCACCGAAAGCAATAGTAAATAATTTTATCGAATTACCACCTTCTCCTTGATCAGCTTTGATTTTGGCTACAACGTCATCCAAACTTGCTGTGGAAGCTGTATCTTCACCATCTGTCAATATAATGATCGCACGGATGTGTTTTGGATCACCTGAAGTCTTAAGCCCATTATATGCGTCTAGAGCGGCGTCATAAAGAACGGTATTGCCTCCTTCGAAAATTCCTGAAACACTGTTCAATACTTGCTGGCGTTTTGCCCCCAGTGCAGACAATGGCGTTAGAGTGGTTATGCTTGAACTGAACAAATTGATTTGTAATTGGTCTCGATCGGCCAATTTGTTGATAAACTCCATCAAACTACTTCGGGCTGAAGTGATCTTTTTTCCGTTCATACTGCCAGAAATATCCATTACCACAACCAGATCGACTGGTTTCTTCACCTGAGTCCACAGAGTTTGGATATCATTGATAATCTCAGCACTTGGTATTTCAAGAACTGTTTTGGGTTGAGAAACATCTACCCCGTGTTGAGCATCCAGGGGAGTGCTCAAGGAAATGGATGGATCAACTGGACGGAATCCGAGTTCAAGAGCCTTCAACTGTTGAGGTTTATCCAGCAAAAATGTTTCAAAATCCCCGGCTGCTTCTTTTTGATCAGCAGTGACCCATGAAGCATTAAGGGTAATATATGGGTGATTTGACCAANNTAAGTTCCTTCTTTTGGGTAAATTGCGACAACCGGAATTTGGGAGGAATCACCGGAAAGTCGTTTTGATTCTTGAGCGACGACCAGATTTTCATACATCACCGCTGCGCTCAAATAAGAAGGTCCATTGGTGAACATTTTATCGGCAAAAAAGCCTGTACTTGAACCATAATGGATGACACTTCCTTCAAGGTCAGTCATAAACCGGATCAATTCTGGGCTTTGTAAATCCGCCTGGGTAAGATCGTGTTGCTTTTTCGCTCCAGCATAGGCTTCAGCAATGATTGAAACAATACCGCTGTTGCTGTAGGATGGGTGAGTATGTCCAAATTTGAAGAGCCCCCATTCTGGATGCCCATATGCACTCCAGCCATCTGTTGAAGTTGCCAGTTGAGCCAGATCAGCCCAACCAAGGGCTTTCTCTGGCCAACCCAATGCCTGGGCCATTGGCCGCCACATGGCGATAACCACGGGACTGAGCACCAGGTTATTCGGGGTTCCAGTAACCAAATCGTCGGAATGTGTCTTTTTCCATTCTGCGTTGGCAACGGGGATATAAATCGAAGAAGCCGGGCTCCAAACGGTTGGCTGCAAAGAGCCATCGATGATGCCATTTATTGATTCAATTGAACCCATGGCTGTGGCTTGCACAATGATCGTCTTGCCATCCGCTGTTTTGTTGTGTGCATCGTTATATTGTTTCACCAACGGATCCAGCCATTCCTGTTTTTCAGATCCGTAGATAACAGTGACAGTAACATTATTCACCGACGAAATTCCCGGAATCTGGCTGCATGCGTTTAATATCAAAGCAAGAACAATAAAGACAGTGAAAAAAACCCCTAGACGATTTTTCATAGTTTTCCCTTTTCTCCCTGAAGGATAAACAGATCGTTCAGAGAGCGAAGATTATCGATTGACATTTCGAGACCAAAAATCACGCAATATGTTGAGAACATTCCCGTCCGGGATTTCAACATTTGGATAAGTGGATAAATCTTCTTTAATGCCATTGGCGGCATAAATTTCAAATGGTGAACCGGGTTGGTTCAATTGAATTGAGTTATCTACTGGGCGAAAACCGTATTTCTGAAAAGCCAGCTCTTGTGCTGAATTGCCAGTAAGATAATTAATAAATTGTTTGGCAGCCTCGGTTTGCTGGGGAGTTACCCAATCACCATTAAGCACACAAAACGGATGATCACTCCATGATAAAACAGGGGGATAATACACATGCAATTCACCATAACGACCGACTGCGTTATCAGATTGTTGAATGGCTGTAGCTTCATAAACGGTCACGAAATCATAGGTGCTTGGTCCATAGGTGATCATATTTGTCATCAATGGTCCGGTGCTCTCTGCAAATTGGCCGACACTATTTTCGGTATCAAGAAACCATTTTTGATAGGCACTGTTAGAAAGTATATCGGAACTGGTTAAGTTACCTGTCTTATTGAAATAACTGTAGGTCATTAATAAAATAGTCATAAAACCACTATTAGATTTTAGTGGATCCGTTTGTCCAAATTTAACATAGCCCCAATCAGGATGGTTATAAGCTGCCCACCCCTGTGGATTTACCAAAGCGTTATTCAGATCCATCCACACTGAAGCTCCGGGTTCCTGACCCCACAATGCATCTGCACGCTCTTTCCATGCTACTAACACTAATGGGGTTTTGAGTACCGACCGGCACGAAGAAGTATCTGCAGGATTGACAAGACTTTTTCCAAATTTGGTTGTTGTGGAATCCTGCAATGCGGCTATCTGTAATGAACTGGCCGGGCTGATAATCACCGGTTTCCTGGTTCCATCCAAAACTGCGGCGTTAATCTCCCAGGAACCCATTTTTTCCAGGCTGATTTTAATTGCGTGGCCATCAATTTTCGGCGAAGTGGCTTCAAAGTTTTTGGTTACTTCATCCAGCCAGGTTTCTTTTTCAGTTGAATATAGTACGGTAATATTTATTGGCGCGGGTGGAGGAAGGATTAACTCGCGCAAGGGTGCATAAGCAATGGTTCGAAATGAAGGGAATATCAAGGCTGCAACAAATACAGCCATGCTACCCAAGCTAAAAAGAATTAGGAGAAACCAGTTTATTTTTGGAGTTGAAACCATAATGGAATGATCGAAGAAAGAATTATTAATCCTAAAATAGATGTTACTTGTTATAGATTATGAAATTATTAATATTATTTTAATAAATGATTAAGAGACCCGGTCCCAATAAAAATGGCAGTTGAGCTACCTGATAGTTTCTATTTACAGGATATAATAATCCGTTGGATAGAATGTTCTCATGACAAATCGGATCACTTATTATTGCAATTCAATATTTACATTGTTTAAAAGCGTAAAGAATATTTCTGCGCTAATAAAACTGGCCACTCGCCAACCCAGTGATGAGCCCATCGAAATCCGTTTGAAGGATAACGAACGATTCTATGTTTCTACTTTAATGGATGCCTGGATCTTAAAAGAAACCATCCTTGACCGGACATATGAGGCAGTCTCTGTGCCGCTGCAGCCGGATTGGCTAGTGGTGGATATTGGGGCAGCATTGGGAGATTATGCGGTTTGGGCAGGTCGTCAGCTAACAGGCGGTAGAGTTTTTGCAATTGAACCTTTTCCCCAATCTGTCAAATTACTAAAACAAAACGTCCAGCTAAATCAGGTGAACAATGTGGTGGTGGTTGAAACAGCCATAGGCGGCCAGGATGGGAAATCGGGTCTGCAACTGGTGACCGGGCAAGCGGTTCAGCATTCAACCGCCGCTTCCACTGCAGCGGCAGGCAGTATGCCGGTTAGAGTAAGCAGTTTGCAAAGCTTTTTTTCCGAGATGAAGATCGATTCGTGTGATTATTTGAAGATCGACTGCGAGGGGGCAGAGTATGATATTCTGTTCAATTGTTCCCCAAAATTTTTACAAAAGATCTCGCGAATTTGCATGGAAGTACACGACCTCATCACTCCGCATGCACGCCAGGAAATGATCGAATTTCTGGAGAAGAATGGGTATCAGACCCGCCTAACCCTGAATCCGGTGCATGACGACTTGGCTTATCTGTTTGCGGAAAGATAAAATCCAAAGGGTAATTAATTATGGAAGAGCCCAGCGTTCTTGATTATTTTAAAGAAAAAATAAATCCTCGAAATTGGGGAAAACCCGGAATCGATTTGAAACCTGAACTTCAGGAAGGTGAATCGGATACGCTCATTCCTGAGCCGGAATCGGAGACAGAATGGGTAAAGCCGCGTTTAGAAATTCCCTGGCGAACCCTGCTGGCGCTTTTTGCTGCCCTGGTTGCCCAAAGCCTTTTAGAACCAACGCGGGCAAATAAATTTGCAGCAATTTTCCTATATGCTGTTGCTCTAGGACTGATTATTTTTGCCGTCTACAAACAGGAATTGTTCATTATGAACCCGCATCCAAATGATTCGGCAGTCATGGAGACAGGTGTCCGCAGCATTCAATTTTATATTTTTATCCCGGTAGCATTACTGGCTTTTTATGAACTGAAGAACAACCTTTTCACCCCCATAAATTTGTTTCTCTGGCTGGCAGCGATCATTTTAGCAGTGTGGAGCCTCTGGCAGCCCAAAAAGAAGATTGATCTGTATCAGGGGTGGCAAAAGATATGGGCGTATATTCGCGCACCTTTCCTAAATATCCATTTTTCTGTCTGGAATTTATTGGTAACCGCCGTTTTTGCTGTCGCAGCATTCTTTCATCTCAGCCAGCTTGCCAGTGTACCGCTGGAGATGACCAGCGACCATGCCGAAAAACTGCTGGATATCAATGATATTTTAAGCGGTAAGTATTCGCTTTTTTTCCCGCGCAACGGCGGCCGGGAACCCATTCAATTTTATCTGTCTGCTGCACTCATCAAATGGTTTGGCGCGGGGTTCAACTTTACCACCCTTAAGTTGGGCATGGCGCTGGCTTTTCTGGTGGGGCTGTTCTTTGTCTACAAACTGGGCAAGGAACTTGGCAACCGCTGGACAGGTCTGATAGCCATGTTGTTTATGGGCTTTGCTTCCTGGACAAATATCATTGCGAGGGTTGGCCTGCGTCTGGTGTTGTGCCCGGTCTTTGTTGCTCCAGTGCTTTATTACATGATCCGCGGATTCAGACGTGCCAACCGAAATGATTTTATCCTGGCTGGCATCTTTTTAGGTCTGGGACTGTTGGGATATTCCGCTTTTCGCATTATGCCTTTTGTGGTGGTGCTTGGTGTACTGCTCTATTTAATTCATCAAAAAGTAAGCCAGAAACGCAAAGAAGGATGGCTTGCCCTGGGAGTGATGACTTTATTTGCCATTGTTCTGGCGTTTCCACTGCTCCATTTTGCCATTCAATACCCTGAAACTTTTGGTTATCGCACCATTACACGGATGACCTCGGCAGAGGTACCCCTAGCAAAAGATGTGATTTTGGTCTTCTTATCGAATACCTGGAATGCGCTCACCATGCCATTCTGGAAAGATGGCAGCACCTGGGTAATCTCGGTGACCGACCGTCCGGCGCTGGATGTGGTGACCGCAGCCCTTTATTTTATTGGACTAGTGGTTGTTTTTCTGCGTTGGAGGAAGCAACGTAACTGGCAAGATTTATTCCTGATACTGGCAATTCCAGTTTTAATGCTGCCTTCCATTCTGGCGCTGGCATTTCCGATCGAAAATCCATCGCTCAGCCGTGCAGGCGGAGCGGTCGTACCGATAATCATTATTGCTGCGATCGGTTTTCAGAGCGTACTGGTTAATTTGTGGAAAAAATGTCGTGGCTTATTTAACAAAGGTCTGGTGGTGACACTGGCTTTAGGGCTCGTTCTTATTTCTGCCAACCAAAATTATGATCTGGTATTCAACCAGTACAATAATTCTTATGCAAATGCGACCTGGAATACGAAGGAAATGGGTGAGGTTTGCAAAGCCTTTATTGAATCGGTGGGTACCCCAGATAACTGTTATGTGGTGGGTTTGGCATATTGGGTAGATACCCGACTGGTAGCCATGGTGGCAGGGTACCCGACTAAAGATTATGCCATTTGGCCTAAAGACATCATTAATACAACCTCTGATACGCGGGCAAAGATGTTTATAATTAAATCAGATCACGCCGATGCGATTCAATTGATCCACCAAATATATCCAAATGGGTATTCGACCCTGCATCAATCACCGATCCCTGGCCGCGATTTTATTTCTTATTTGGTGCTGCCAGCCAATGGCAATTAATAAGGTTTCAGAACAGGCCTTGGTTTGGAAGAAGATCAAAGGGTACTAAAACAATTGAAATTTTAGGTAAATGAAACGAGGATTCAATTATGAGCCAAAAAAATGATCAACAGAAGGCACCACAATCTTTGGCAGGTCTGATCGATCATACATTATTAAAGCCAGACGCTACTCCAGAAAAGATTAGCCAACTTTGCGCAGAAGCTCTGGAATATTCATTTGCTTCTGTGTGTGTTAACCCCACCAATGTGAGCCTTTGCGCGAGTTTACTCAAAGGATCAAAGGTAAAAGTTTGTACGGTGATCGGTTTTCCGCTGGGAGCCAATACAACGACTGTAAAAGTGTTTGAAGCTGAAACGGCCATTAAAGACGGCGCTGCTGAAATGGATATGGTAATCAACATTGGTGCGCTTAAATCTGGAAATATGCAATTGGTTGCACAAGATATTCGTGCTGTTGTGGCTGCGGCACATGTGGCCGGTGCTCTATCCAAGGTGATCATTGAAACTGTATTATTAACGGATGACGAGAAAGTACAGGCATGTTTGATCGCAAAACAGGCTGGGGCTGATTTTGTGAAGACCTCCACAGGTTTTTCTGGGGGAGGAGCGAATGTTCATGATATTGAACTGATGCGCCGTACGGTCGGGCCAGAAATGGGAGTGAAAGCTTCAGGAGGAATCCACAACTTGGAAGAAGCCAGAGCGCTTGTTGCTGCTGGGGCAACCCGTCTTGGTGCCAGCGCTGGAGTCACCATCGTCCAGGCCGAATCTGCAAATAGCACAGACAACTCCAAAGCGGCAGACAGGGGATATTAGCTAACGAAATAATAAATTGACCCACTGAAAAGTAGGTTTTTTATTGTATATTGTAAGGATAGATAGCGAGGCCTTATGACAAAAAAATTGAATGTATTACTGATTGGTGGAACCGGCTTTTTGGGATTTTATGCAACGAAGGAACTGACTAAGAGAGGGCATCAAGTATCTATTTTAGCGCTGCCGCCGCTGCCTGCTGAGGGTCTCTTCCCAAAGGAAACAAAAATTATTTTGGCGGATTTGAACCAATTATCCGATGATGCGATCCTGGAATTATTAAAGGGACAGGATGCAGTGATCTATGCAGCAGGAGCGGATGATCGAGTCACTCCCAAAGCCCCGGCATATCCATATTTTTATAAATACAATGTAGAAGCTACCCGGCGATTAATGGTATTGGCACGCAATGCGGGTGTAAAAAGGGCCGTGGTGTTGGGTTCTTATTTCGTCCATTTTGATCGGATCTGGCCGCATCTTAAGCTCAAAGAAAATCATCCATATATTCGCAGCCGTGTGGAACAAGAAGCTGCTGCCATTGAAGCCGGCGGTAAAGACATGGCGGTGATGATCCTTGAATTGCCATACATATTTGGTTCCATGCCAGGCAGAACCCCAATCTGGAAACCGCTGATTAAGTACATTCGCAATACCCCCATTATTTTTTACACTCATGGTGGAACGAACTGTATCGCGGTCGAACAAGTTGGTGAAGCAATTGCAGGAGCTATTGAACAGGGGAAGGCAGGGCAAAGCTATGTTGTAGGGAGTGAGAATCTTACCTGGGTTGAATTGCTGCATAAATTGAGCAAGTTAACCGGTAAGGAAAAGCACGTTGTCAGCCTTCCAAATTGGCTTGCTACAATTGCCGGGGCGTTGCTTAAGATGCAGCATTTCTTTGAAGGTAAAGAAGGTGGTTTGGACCCAATTAAATTGATCCAAATACAAACTGCCAAGACTTTCTTCGACCCAACCGTTGCACGTGAGGCTTTGGGTTTCAACAGCAGTGATTTGGATGCTGCTTTGCAAAAAACTGTAGAAGCCTGTAAATAAAAAATAAGGATCGTACCCGAGAGTACGATCCTTGACTGACTTTATTTGAAGTTTGCGGCCAGATATTGGACCAGTACTGTTTCTTCGTCCGATGACAAAACTGCGCCTCTTTGCACCATTTGATCGACTTGTCGTTTCCATTGGTCGGCTGTGCCTTTTGCGTTGACAACCTTGGCCAAAGTGTGACAACTGATGCAGCGGGTATTTAGAAGTGTTTTTCCATCAATGGCTGTTGTTGAACTGGTGCCTGATGCTGTGGTGGCTGCAGGTGCTGATGACACGGCTGTGGTCGCTGATGAATTTGTGAAAGTTGTTGTTGAATTTGTGGAAGTACAACCAACAATCAGGACCAGACAAGTTACTGTTACAAACGCAACAAATCCAATTTTTCGCATATAAACCTCTCAGATCAAACTAGGTATTTACCATCATTGTACTTCTTTTATAACCTATTAGGTGATATTTCTTACCAAATTTATGCAAAATAAGAGATTATAACAATCGAATAGTTTTACTTGATTGAAATGAGTATAATTACGATTGAATTACTAATCATTGACTGATCAAGTTTTTTGTTTAGAGGGAAGCATGGATCAAAAAACGATTCTGGTAATTGAAGATGATGAAATAATCTCTCAAACAATTGAACATTGTTTGAGACGAGAAAATTTTCGCGTCATTCAAGCGAATGCGGGGGTTGAAGGTTTGCAATTGACCAGACGGCATTTCCCTAACCTGGTAATTTTGGATATTGTTATGCCCGGGATGGACGGTTTGACGGTATGCCGTCAGATGCGACAAGATCCTTTAATCGCAGATACCCCAGTTTTAATGCTTACCTCAAAGTCCAAGGATGAAGATAAAGTTCAAGGTTTTTTGGCTGGTGCGGACGATTATCTGAGTAAACCCTTTAATGTGGATGAATTCATTTTGCGGGTTAGAGCAATTTTGCGCCGCACTGATTTTGTGCGAAACAGTTATGGACATGGTAATAGTTCATATCAATCTATGAATGAAAATAAAATAGATTTTATTGAAATCAAAGGATTTCGACTGGATACTCATACTTTTGAATTAATAACTCATCAGAAAGGGAAAATTAGACTAACACCAATTCAATACGATTTACTTTTTCATTTGATGCGCCACAAAGGTGAAATATTTTCTCCGAGTCGGTTATTGGATGAGGTTTGGAATTACCCTTTAGATTCTGGAAGCCCGGATCTCGTTCGTGTGCATATTAAAAATTTACGAGAGCGTATTGAATCTGATCCGAAAGAACCATCCTTTATCGAGACTGTTCCTGGTTTTGGTTATACTATTCGTGATGAAAAAGCAAAGTGATCATTTTTAAGAAAACAATATTGATGGACTTTTAAACCTTTTCCAATTTTCCCCTAAATCCTTCAAAATTAAATAACCCACGCCTTTGCCTGCAGCAATGCATTTTTCAACTGATAAATTGCTGCAGAAAATAAACTTAAAATGTAAAAATGAAGGGTTAAAATTTTGATTTGTTTAAAATCCCAAATTTCTGTTTCAACATGCGATAATAAAAAACTGCAAGTTTACAAATTTTAAAGGAACGAAGATAACCGGGTCTTGCATATTTTACAAGGCCCTTTCTTTTTGATGAAATCTAGGGATATAATCTTTTCTTCGGAGAAGGATCACACAAGTCAACAGGTTTCTTCTTTTGTGCAATTAAATCTCAGGATAGGTCACTTATGGCATTGATCAGTTTACAGGATGTGAGCGTTGGTTTTGGCGGTCCTTTACTCTTGGAAGATGTCAATTTGCAGATAGAAAAAGGGGAGTGGGTTGGGTTGTTAGGTCGCAATGGTATGGGAAAATCCACGCTTTTAAAACTGATAAACGGAGATCTACTGCCTCAAAGCGGTACGGTATCCAGACAACAAAATTTGCGTGTAGCTTATTTACCCCAAGAAGTCCCGCTTGGATTGACAGGAAAGGTGAATGAAATTGTAGCCAGCGGTTTGCTCGATCAATCTGATGAACCGGGGGAAGAATTGGAAGATCAGTGGCAGCGCCAATTGCAAGTGGAGCAGGTGATCGACAGGATGGAATTAAATCCCAAGGCTCAATTTGAGACACTCTCTGCAGGGATGAAACGCCGTGTACTGCTGGCCCGCGGACTTGTACGGAACCCCGATCTTTTATTGTTGGATGAACCCACCAACCATTTGGATATTAATTCGATCAGTTGGTTGGAAGATTTTCTGGCTCGTTGGGGCGGAACGCTATTTTTTGTTACACATGACCGCTTGTTTTTACAACGTATCGCGCACCGCATCGTTGAATTGGATCGCGGCCGCCTTTTTGATTGGAATTGCAATTATGCTACGTTCGTCCAGCGCAAAGAGGCCATGTTGTCGGCTGAACAGGAGCATAACGTTAATTTTGATAAAAAACTGGCTCAAGAAGAAGCCTGGATCCGGCGAGGGATCGAAGCCAGACGTACTCGCAATGAAGGCCGGGTGAGAGCACTAAAACGCTTGCGTGAACTGCGGGCTGAACGGCGTGAACAGGCCGGAAAAGTTAAAATGCAGGTGCAAGAAGCAAAACGTTCTGGGCGGTTGGTCATTGAAGCGGAAGACTTGCATTATGCCTATGATCACAGGCTGATCCTGGACCATTTTTCGACAGTGATCCAACGCGGTGACCGAGTAGGAATCATTGGCCCTAATGGGTCCGGAAAGACAACGCTTTTACGAATATTAATGGGGGAATTGACTCCACAAAAAGGTACAGTGGAACTCGGCTCTAACCTGGAAATTGCCTATTTTGATCAATTACGTACGCAGCTGGACGAATCGCAATCCGTGCTAGATAACGTGGGGCAGGGACGGGATACGATCCAGATCAACGGAAAATCCCGCAATCTGGTGGGATATCTGGAAGATTTTTTGTTTGCTCGTGACCGCGTGCATGCTCCGATTAGCGCCCTTTCGGGAGGGGAACGTAACCGCTTGTTGTTGGCCCGTCTGTTTGCACATCCGGCAAATTTACTAATCATGGATGAACCCACCAATGATCTGGATATCGAGACACTGGAACTTCTGGAAGATCTACTTCTAGATTATACGGGGACTCTACTGCTGGTCAGCCATGACCGAGAATTCTTAAACAATCTAGCAACCAGTACCATTGTACTGGACGGCAAAGGTCATGCGAAAGAATATGTGGGCGGGTATGATGACTGGCTGCGCCAGAGCCGTGCCGAAGCTGAACTCCCATCTCTGGTAACAAACCGGGTTCAAAAGCATTCTATATTAACGGGCAAAGAAGAACCACAGCCGCAGCGCAAACTGAGCTACAAGGACAAGCTAGCTCTTGAAGCAAAGAAGCAGGCATTGCTTGATCTGCCAAAGAAGATCGAGAGACTTGAAGCTGAGCAGGTGGAGATCAGTAAATCTATGGCAACCCCGGAATTTTATCAGGGGGATGCAGTTGAAATTGCCAAAACTGCGAACCGCTTGCATGAATTGGAAGAAGAATTAGCTGCAGCTTATCAACGCTGGCAAGAATTAGATAGTGGAAAATCTGAATAGAAAAGAAACAGTCATTCTGTTTATATCGAAAATTGAGAATCGCTAGAATTGTTGAACCTCTGGCGGTTTTTTTATAAATGGGGTGGATCAGAATTCGTTGAAACTAAGGATCTGTTCGATCACGTAATCCAGGTCTTTTTGTTCCAGGTTGTAGAACAAAGGCAAACGGACTAACCGATCACTGATATCTTCAGTCACCGGGCAGTCGCCGGGTTTACTACCGAAACCGATACCCATATCTGATAGATGCAGCGGCAAATAATGAAAAACACACAGAACACCCATGGATTTCATAAAACGAATAAAACGAGTGCGTATTTCAAGGGAGGGCATGAGCAAATAAAACATGTGGGAAGGCTGTTGGCAATAATCCGGGATGATCGGAAAGCGCACATCGTGTCTTTGAGCCCAACCGACCAGAGAGCTTGCATATGAATTCCAGATATGACCGCGTTTTTGCTGGATGGCTTCGCGGGCTTCGAGCTGGGTGAAGAGGATGGCAGCCAGCACTTCAGAAGGCAGGTAGCTGGAGCCAATATCCACCCAGGAATATTTATCGATCTGGCCTCTAAAGAAGCGACTGCGATTGGTGCCTTTTTCGCGGATGATCTCCGCGCGATCATTCATTTCCGCGGAATTGATGAGTATAGCCCCACCTTCACCGCAACTAATGTTCTTTGTTTCGTGAAAACTCTGCGTGGCCAGGTCTCCAAATGTACCCAGGTTCTGACCTTTGTATTTGCCAAACAGACCGTGAGCGTTATCTTCCACCACTTTGAGGTTGTGTTTTTTGGCAATCGGGAGAATAGCGTCCATCTCGCAGCCAACTCCGGCATAGTGAACCGGAACAACTGCTTTAGTTTTTGATGTGATCAATTTTTCGATTTTTGTCTCATCCAGATTGAGTGTATCGGGGCGGATATCGGCAAAGACCGGCTTGGCGCCGCGCAATACAAACGCGTTCACCGTTGAGACAAAGGTAAAAGAAGGAATGATCACTTCATCACCGGGATGAATATCCAGTAGCATGGCGGTCATTTCAAGGGCGTGGGTACAATTGGTGGTAATCAGCACCTTTTGTGCACCAGTGATTTGTTCAAGCAGAGCATTACATTTTTTTGTATATTCGCCGTCACCGGCTAAGTGCCCTTTAACGATCACATCTTGAATGTTTTCGAGTTCATTGGGAACCATCGCGGGGAGATTAAAGGGAATCTTTATTTGATTCACGTTTACGTCCTTTAATGAGAATTTTCAAACCATTTGTGATACCAGAGTTCGATAGATTGAATCGCGAAACCGCTTTTTTGGTACAACTTTAAGGCATGAATGTTGCGGCCTTGCGTTACGGTATTTGCTGAGACTGCTAGATTGTTATAAAAGAATAGCAGTGCACTTGAAACAAGTTTTTTTCCAATGCCTTTACTCTGGAATTCCGGAGCAACGCCAACAAGTTCGATGGAACCGGTTTGATCTGAGTTCAGTTCCGCAGTAACATATGCTACCGCTTTGCCTTGATGGTCCCAGACAAAGACCCGACCATTTTCAGCGCGCACGCACTTTTCTATCCAAATTTCATAAAGTTGACGGCATTTCTCGCGGTCAAAATGATGATCGGTGAAGAACCGCGAATTTGTGTGGTTGATGCCGGCAATACTACGCAAGTCATCGATATCTTTTTCGGCAGCAAACCGAATAGAACTTTCGGGCGGATTCGATTTATTTTGTTCAGAAAGTTTTACGGCCAGAGTGATGCGCAAATCCACCAGGTGATAACCGTCATTTTCTGCGCAGGTCACAGTTTGATCATCATCCGAAGCGGCGAGAAAATAGAGACAGTCGATTGAGTTCTGCTGAGACCAGGTATTGATGCTTTCGATACGGTCAGGAGAAAGTATATTGCTGTTTACCCAGGCAATACGTTTCTCAAAGAAAGTGCTGTCCCAATCCAGAAAGCGGGCGGGATCGGATGAACTGCCATTAATCATGCTCAACCTTTGTTTTGACGGCATAGCTAGGCTTATCCATTAACCTGAAGTGCATCCTGGCCAGATATTCACCCATAATACCCAGCGCGAATAACTGTGCGCCGGAAAAAATCGCGATCAACGAAGCTGTGAAAGTAAAACCGGGTACCACACCCCCCACGATCAGATAATGGATCAGCGTGTAGAAAAGAACGATAATGCCGAACAAGGTAAACAAGAAACCGATTCCACTGGAAATACGCAGCGGGATCGTGCTGAAACCGGTGATCATATTCATGGCGTGAGAGATCAGTTTGCGCAGCGTATAATTTGACTCTCCGGCCGCTCGTGGGTGATGTTCCACTTTTACATAGGTAAAGCGGGAAGTTCCCCAAGAGAGCAAGACATCAATAGAGACGTTGGAGCCCTGATAGTTCTCAAACGCGTTTCTCAAGTCAGTTCTAAAAGCTCTGTAGGCACTGACATAACGGGCAGTATCCACATTCATGACACTCTGCAGCACCATCTTTGTGATCAAAGAGGCAGCATCCCGAAACAGGCCGTGGTTTTCTGTGATAGGCGAGCCGTAGACAACATCATATCCTTCAGCAAGTTTCTCAAGGAGGATATGGATCGTCTCAGGCGGATGCTGCAGATCGTCGTCCATTGTGACAACAATGTCGCATTTGGCAGCACGGATCCCGCAAAGGAGGGCATTGTGCTGACCGTAATTGCGCATCAGGTTGATGCCGGAGACTTTCGGATAAGTTTTTACAATTTCTTCGATCTTCTGCCAGGAATTATCTTTGCTGCCGTCATTTACCAGCAGCACTTCATATTCATCTGCCAAAGTTGGCAGGCATTTAGATAACTGATCGACCAACGGAGTGATGGTCTGCTCTGCGCAATAGACAGGAATTACTATTGAAATTGACGATCTAGTCATGATATTCCCTTTTTTTTCGATCATTATTATTCTAAAGAAAAACCTTAAAAAAGATTATTGAGAGAATAAATGAAAAGAACTATCAAAATACAGAAAGAAAAAAAACTAACCATAAGATGGTTATTTGTTCATCACCCGGCTTGATAGGAAAGTACTTTGTGAATCAATTAATTATTTTATTGCTTCACATTGGAGTTGGGACAACACGTTTTGAGCTTGTCCTTGCATCTGAGTGTCTGTGATCTGTCCTTTTATTTTTTCCCAAGCATTACAAACTATCCCTTTATTGTTATCATCATTAATTTTAAGGCTTAAAGTAAGATCTGAGGCTTTAAATAGTTGGTTTGTATTTGCATAAGCATCAATCAAGGGTAACCACTCACTAACATTTGTGGGTTCGAAGCCCTTAGAACTTGCCTGGTCATAAAGGGTAATGACTAAATCCCATTTTTTTAATTGGCGGGCAAGATCTGCCTTTTCAAAATAAAAGCACCACTGGTTCGTATTTTCAACCCCAAAGTATTTTTCCGGCAAGGTAACCGCATTTTCAGGTTGGGTAATCACCTGATTTAGATTTGATAAAGGAATTACTTCTTCCCAGAAATTATACCTTGGACTATGTAAAAATTCGGCTGGCGAATCGTCATTGGATAATAATCGTAGACAACTATCTGATGTCTTCTTAAAGACCATTATGGATGAAGTATTGCCTTGAAAAACAAACGAACGCAAATCATAATTAATGGGTAAGTTAGGTTCAAATTCCGGCACAACATCTTGTAGCTGAGAATACAACAATAAAAAATAAGGTATATTGTGAGAATCGAGATTGCTTGCATAGATCATATTTAATGGAGCTGTCAAAGAAGTACTTGAAAACAAATCAGAAAAAGACAAATCTTCGGATAGTAATACTGTGTTTTTTTGAATTTGAGGAGCTCGCCAACTTAACTGCCAAAAAAAATCACTTTGTTCCTGATACTCATTTTTGTAATAAACACTCTTTGAGATTTGATACCCTGTGGATATTGCAAGCAGAAATGCAATGAAATAAAGCCCGATCTTCCGTTTGTCTAAAAGGGTAACCAAAAACAAGCAGCTACCAAACATGTAAGCTAAAAGGAAACGATCATAAGGATAATCAATTCCAATTGGTAGATCTGCTGCCAAAAATGGCAAAACCGCAACTACTAAAGAGATCAATCCGAGGGAAAAAGCTTCTTTATTCCAGGATCTATTTTGTGCTTCTGTTTCCTGAAAATTATTTTTTGTAATGGAGCGGAGCCAAATGACCAAACCCGAGAAAACAAGAATCACGATCCCTAAAATAAGGAAAGGGACTTTTCCTTTTGTAGGGTAATTGCTCAGGTTGAGGGGATTCACCCAGGAATTAAAAACCGCATCAATACAAGCCTGGTAAATTATTTGTAGAGATTTAATTACAAAGCCAAGCGGTGACTGTAAGATTTCTTGGGTAATTTTAACTTCATGATGAGCAGAAACATAGAAAAACCCACGCCAAATAGCAAATGCCAAAAAGGCAATGAAGTAAGGTACCCAGGTCTTTAAAGTTTTTTGTATTTTCTGGCGTACATCTTGATTATCCCTGGAGTACTCAATCCATAAAACTACCGGACGAATCAATTCCAATCCAAAATAAAATTCGGCCGCCGCATAAGAATAAACGCCAATGATCAATGAAAGAACGGTATAGATCCAGAAGCGTTTTGGGTTTCGAACAGCCTTCAGCATTAAGGTGAGCGAGAAAAAGAACCCGGCGAGGCAGGTAAAAAAGAAGCTGTAAATTACTGCGATCCATTGCTGAGTAAAACCAGGGAAAACCGCAGCCAGGATCGCGACCAGTGTATTTTGTTTTTTAGCGTTTGGCCAAAGAGTATTTAGAAAGCCCCATAAGGCAAAGACAGTTAACCAACGGGTGAATAAACCGAAAATTTGCCAAACAAGCGGAGATTCAGAATTGGCCAATAGGAAATTGGCCAGGATATAAAAATATCCCATTAGCGGTCGATCTACAGAAAAATAAGCCGGAAATTGTAACGCACCAAAAATGTGTTTATACCAGATCAGATACCAATCATCCATGAAGAAACCTAAGAACCGGATGGTGATTGCATAGCTGGCAAGGACTAATAAGGCTAATATTATTGGAGTATTCGCATATGAAAAAACAAATCGTTTCAGTTTCTGGATCATTTCTCGCCGCATTCTATTGAGGGGGAGTGAGGAAATATTATTTTTGGACTATCGTTCTCGTTAATCCCATTAATTAAATAGTCTCGATAAAAGAAAACCAAACCGATCAACAAGAAAATATTTAATACTGCACCAATCTGGGCGAATATGTCTGACCAACCGGTAAAATATGGGATAAAGGAAATCAATGAAGATGCTTGAATTAGTATACTGGCCCAAATCATTTTTGGATAGAACAAAGCTAAAACAATGAGGAAAACACTTGCAGTGAAAAAATACCGTTCATGCATGCTGGGTAAAAAGAAAACAATAAAGGTAGTGAGTAAAGCTGCATCAAAACTCAATGCTATATAAGACAGCTCTTTCTTCTTATAAATTCGGAAAAGCAAGTAGAGTAAGACTAAAATTCCAGTGAATCCAATGCCCAGCCATTTTTTAAGTTCAAAATTCGGATCTGATGGTAAAAACAGATAGAGATTGGGTGCCCGCAACGAGAGTGAATGATAGGTATTTGCTTGAGAAAAATATATGGATAGAATATCACCCAGTGGACCACCAGAAAGCCATGCTGGAATCACTGATATGAAAAATACGATCGGTATACAAAAAAAGGACCAGAAGGGCATCTTTTTTCTAAAGAATAAAATAATAAAGATGGGTGCAAAAAATATCGCTTGAAACTTAAAACAAAGTGCAATTGAGAATGCCAGGATCGATAAGAACGGTTTATCTTTTAGCAGATAAAAAAAAGACCACAATAGAAAAGAGGTAAAAATAATGTCAACTTGCCCCCACATACTGCTTTCAATAAAAACTGTAGGTGCGAAAAGTATTGCGAAAAATCCAACCCAGGGATAATTACCCCCGGAGTATTTCAGGCTTATGATTTTATAAACTGCAAAGGCAGCAAACCCATCAAAAAAAATTGGGATCAACTTTAATGCAATAATTTTTGGAATGAATCTGAATAGTGTTGTAAAATCGATCAAATATAAATATGCGGGGGAATAATTATAAAAAACTGTTTTAAATGCATCAATTCTTCCAATTTTAATAAATGTGTCATACCAAACGGAATTGAATTCTGTTAAATCTGGACTGGGAATGTATAAAAAAAAGATCCTTAACACAATTGCCAGAATAATTAAAGTCGTAATGATCGCAAATTTTTGAAAATTCAGTAAATTTCTGCTCTTCATTAACTCTCCCATAAAATATTACCCCACATTGACTCCCTTATTAAGCAATGTGGCAATAAAATAAATGATTCCGCATAACAAATGAAGAACAAGGACGCCACTAGCAACAATTTGTTTGCTAGATAATTTTTTTCTAGTAGCAATATTTTCATAAATATCCCTGCCATAAAATTTTACCGTTGTAAAGAATAGTACAAAATTTGCGATCATTGCACTATTCCAAAAGTTTAGTACCCCAAAATTAATTTCCTCGCAAAAAATCAATCCGTACATTTGTCCGATAAAATAGTTTATCCAAGCTAAACGAAATTCTAGATCATGTTTGATTTCTTTCCAATAAAAGGTTGTGATCACAATTGGGAAAGCAATCGACATGATAATTAAGAAGAAGACTAAATATAAATTGGGTACATGAAACAATATTTCTTTGAATGGAGCGATCAATATTCTATCGCCGCGATTCCCGGAATAATTGATGATATATTGCCCGAATAGCACAATAATTGAGGGAAGACCGATTGCGAAAATTAGGAATCCCCAATTGATTTTACGTAATCTTTTGATCGAAAAAAGTACCAGAATACCAATAGCAGGAAGAATAGTGATTGTAAAACTTGGCTTTGCTAAAGTTGCACAGACTAAGGCTATCGCAATAAGAATTGCCTGTTTCCAATTCCATTTTGCCTCAAAATTATCAACAATTCCCAGAAAAAAGAGCAGAACAAATGGTTTTGACAAAATATAGGTTGGACTATCGTAACGATTACCGTTTACGTAGCCCACGAACATTCTATTCGGAAAAGTAAACAGGAAAATTGGTGCGGCGAGTAATATTGTAAAAGTAATGAATCCAACCCAGAAAAGTGCTTTGTTTGTGCTGTTTTTCCATTCATTCAGAATTCGATTGGCAATGATGTAAGCCAAAAAAAGATAGGTTAGTACCATTAAAATAAGGGTGGAAATCTCGAAAGATTTAAGGTCATATACTTGTTTTACATATGGGCTGATCCAGACCAGAATGTTTGCAGGCAACAAAGCACGAATGATCGTAACGCCTCTGGCGAAAAGCGTATGTGGTATTTTATATAAATATCCATTTTCAGAAAAATATTTAGCAAATGCAATATGTGCAGGAAAATCTCCGTGCTTGAGTTCGTGAAACATTACTAATCCAAATAAGGCGATTACCAAACAACTTAATAGAGCATAAAAAATATTTATTTCTTTTTTACTCATAAATGACACCTAAAAGATTTCAAGATAAAATTCTAAAATTTTCATGGTCAAACAAAATTTCTTTGTGAATTAGTGACCTTGGCTTCAAATTTAATAAGTTATTCCTTTATTAATTCTTCAAAATATTTTTTATAATCTGGATTCGTGGTGCTTTCTTTAATACGCGTCAACTGGGCGCGATCGATGAACTTCATACGGAAGGCAATCTCTTCGGGGCAGGAGATCTTGAATCCCTGCCGTTCCTGGACGACTTGGATAAAATTAGCCGCCTGCAGCAGCGATTCGGTAGTACCGGCATCCAACCAGGCCATGCCGCGGCCAAAAATACTCACCTGCAGCGTGCCTTCTTCCATATAAATCCGGTTCAGGTCTGTGATCTCAATCTCTCCGCGTGGGGATGGCTTGATCTTCTTGGCAAACTTGGATACCCGTCCGTCATAAAAATATAGGCCGGGAATGGCAAAATTTGAACGGGGGATAATCGGTTTTTCTTCTAAGCTGATGGGCCGTCGTTCTTTGTCCAGTTCAACGATACCGTATCGGTTTGGGTCTTTCACCGGATAGGCGAATATCAAAGCCCCGTTCTTTATTTCAGCAGCTTCTTGTACTTTGGTAACTAAACCACTGCCGTAAAAAATGTTATCTCCAAGGATGAGGGCGCTTGCTTCATTATTAATAAAATTTTCTCCCACGATAAAAGCATCCGCCAGACCACGCGGCTTGGGTTGGACCGCATATTCAAATCGCATGCCCCATTGAGACCCGTCACCCAGCAAATTTTTATACGCCTGGATATGTTCGGGGTTGCTGATGATGAGGATTTCTTTAATCCCCGCTAACATCAAAGTCGACAGGGGATAATAGATCATGGGTTTGTCGTAAACGGGCAGGAGTTGTTTGCTGACGCTCAGGGTTAATGGGTAAAGTCGGGTTCCGCTTCCACCGGCAAGAATAATTCCCTTCATTTATCACCTCATCGATTCGAGTAATTTGTCTGTAAAAAGTGGTTAAATTCTTTGTTTTTGTTGATGTTTTCCACCCAATTTGCATTGTGAATGTACCATTCAACCGTTTTACGCAAACCCGAATTAAGTGATTCTTTGGGTGTCCATCCTAATTCTCGGTTGATCTTGGAGATGTTCATTGCATATCTGCGGTCGTGACCTGGGCGGTCTTTGACGTATTGAATCAATTGAGCATGAGGTTTATGTGGAGACTGCGGCAATATCTCATCTAATAAGGAGGTTATCTCTAAAATGATCTCCAGATTGGTGGGCTGATTATTGCCGCCAATTCCATACGTCTCACCTACCTTACCTTTGCTGAGGATTTGATAGATCCCTTCGCAATGATCTTCGACGTATACCCAATCCCGAATTTGTTTGCCATCGCCATAAACAGGCAAAGGCAGTCCATGAATGGCATTTGAAATGAAAAGCGGGATTAACTTTTCGGGGAATTGGTAAGGTCCATAATTATTGGTGCAATTGCTGATGGTTATGGGCAGTTGATAGGTATGGAAATAGGAGCGGACCAAATGATCGCTGGCTGCCTTGCTGGCAGAATATGGAGAGTTCGGCGAGTATGGCGTGGATTCGTTAAACGCTGAATCATTGGGCATCAATGATCCGAATACTTCATCAGTGGAAATATGATGGAATCGATGCTCGCCCGTTGGGTTCTTCTGCCAGTGCTCACGAGCAGCTTCTAATAGCACTCCGGTGCCATAAACATTGGTATGTAAAAATTCAAGAGGGTTGAGGATCGACCGATCCACATGGGTTTCAGCGGCGAAGTGAACGACCGTATCGATATCGTTCTCTACAAATATTTTCCGGACCAATTCCTGGTCACAAATATCGCCTTTAATAAAGTGATAATTGGGATTTGTCTTGATATTTTCCAGGTTAGCTTCATTACCGGCGTAGGTGACTGCATCCAGGTTGGTGACACGCAGGTCTTGGTTATGATCGATGATGTAGTGGATAAAATTTGAGCCAATGAATCCACAACCACCGGTAATTAATATTGATTTCAATTAGTCCTCGCAAACCAAAAAAAGAAATAAATTAATTTTAGATCTTTATCAAGAAATTATTATACTTGAAAATGGGTCCTTGAATCCCTTCTGCACTGGAAAACTACGAAGACAAGGGTCAATTGTCTAAGGGTTTTTTCTTAACCGGGCAAATAGGAATAGATCGTATAATGTTAATGATCATCACAGCGGCATCCCCATTATTTTGAAAAAATTTAACCAATTGAGAAGGCGGTAAATAATGACCATTAATTATGATGGTAAAGGAAAAATCTTTACCGATATTGTTCCCAAGGAACCGATTACAGTCAGGGTTCAGACCACCAAGCATTATTTAACCGGGGAGGTTCATGTTCGAGTTGGATATCGTCTGAAGGATGAATTGGATTTAGCTGAACCATTTCTGGCAATTACAAATGCCGTTGTCTATGATACTGGGGATAAGGTCCTTTTTCAGACCAAATTTATGGCAATCCGTCGTGATCAGGTGGTTTGGATTACTGCTGATGATGAGATGAAGAAGGAAAATGATTATGTCAAATGATCCAGGAATCCCTGATATAAAGAACCTTTCTGATAATGACCTCACTCGTTTTAGAGATTTCTTGATCGATAGAGTAAGTTCAGAGATCGATGGGAGAAAAATAGATTCAAACGATTATCGTGCAACCATAGCAAAAAAGATCCAATCCGTTTATGAGCAAACGGGCCTTCAAATATCCAAAGAAACCAGCCAGCGAATCATGACTATGGCCTATAACGAAATCATTGGTTATGGCCCCATTCAACCCTTATTGGATGATCCAGATGTCAGTGAAATAATGGTGAATGGCCCCAACAAAGTGTTTGTAGAAAAAAAAGGAAAATTAACTAAAACCGGGATCACTTTTGACAATGATGACCATGTGATGAGAGTGATCGAAAGAATTATTCTTCCACTTGGGAGGCGAATTGACGCAGACAGCCCGACTGTAGATGCACGTCTGCCGGATGGATCACGGGTGAATGCTATTATGCGTCCGGTCGCCATCGATGGGCCTTCGATCACAATTCGGAAATTTCGGAAAGAGAAATTGTTGGTAAAGGATTTGATAGAATATGGCTCTTTAACCTCGAGCATGGCAGAATTTTTACGGGCCTGTGTGGTCAGTCGGATGAACATGGTTATTTCGGGTGGAACTGGATCGGGAAAAACCACTCTGTTAAACGTTCTCTCCGCTTATATTCCTGAAGATGAACGGATCGTTACCATTGAAGATGCGGCAGAATTACAGTTACAACAGGACCACGTAGTACGCCTGGAAACGAAAAATCCCAATGTCGAAGGCGTTGGCGAAGTGAATATTCGAGATCTGGTGCGGAATGCTTTACGCATGCGTCCGGACCGGATCTTGGTGGGAGAATGCCGGGGAGGAGAAGCGTTGGATATGCTTCAGGCCATGAACACCGGCCATGATGGCTCGCTTACGACTATACACGCGAACACTCCTAGAGATGCGATTTCCCGCCTCGAAGTCTTGGTCATGATGGCTGGCCTTGATTTACCTATCGTGGTGATCCGGCAAATGATTGCGACTGCTGTTGATGTGATCGTACAGCAAACGCGAATGAAAGACGGCACTCGCAAAGTGACGAACATTACAGAAGTGGCCGGAATGGAAGGGGACACGGTGGTACTTACTGATATCTTTAAATTTGAACAGACCGGAATTAGTGTAGATGGAAAAATTGAAGGAACGATCAAACCTACTGGAATGCGCCCTCTTTTCAGTCCGCGGTTGGAAGATGCAGGTTTTAAACTGAAACCAGAGATATTTGGAGCGACTATCGCAGAGGTTCTTGAAAGAA
>PMIV01000124.1:2641-4332 GCA_003158355.1 Anaerolineaceae bacterium | reverse complement strand
GAAGAAGCTAACAAGATTTTGTCTGGCGTATCCTCTGGCGGCGCAACCAGCGATCAGCCAACTGGTTCTAGTAACGTCAGTGATATTTTCCAGACCATGTGGCGGGATGGACGTAAATACTCGATCTTCCTGCATTTGATGGCACAAACCATCAGTGAACTGCCTGAAGGCATCTTTGCTTCTTGTAACAATTTGTTTGCAGTCCAGACAAAAAACCCGAAAGACCGCGATTTACTGATGGCGGCAATCGGGCGCTCTGAAAAAGGCTTTGTTAACACAGAATTCAAGCGGTTCTTTGGTAGGGTTCCAGCTCAAATGTCCGTGGTCAAACTTGGCTATTCAACCGACGTTACTCAACTCGAACCGATGTTAATTCATCCACTCATGGTCCCGGGCGAAGAACCTGACGATCAAGCAATTGTAGACATGCTCAACTAAATTAGAAGGGAGGGAAACCGCATTATGGAGGTTTTGTGTCGTTGGTTAAATGCAATTGGCATTACGGTGGCAACTTTGGCTTTAGCTTGGGTAATCGCTAAGTTTGTTAGCAGATTGGGTGCGTGTAGCAATTTACCAAACAAGGAGGAAAATAACAAAGAAATTCATTCATAAGTGTTTCTACAGAAACAGTTCGCTATACATCAATCAATATTCAGGAGATCAATTATGAAAAAAGGTAGAAGTCCAATTGTCTATATCGCCATTTGCTTGGGTTTTGGAGTTCTGGTGTGCGTATTTCTCTACTCATATATGAAACCCACAACAGTCGTGGAAGCCAAAGTATCCATCTCAGCCGGTACAACCCTGTCTGCAGACCTCGTTGAAATAAAAACCGTTCCAGCCGGTGGATTGCCAACCGGTTACTTTAAAAATGTTAAAGATGTGGTCGGAAAAACAATTGCAGTCAGCCGCACCACAGGAGATTATATAACTTCAGATGCCTTAACTGATAGTGCCAGCGCTGGAGTTCCTTCTCAACTGGAGGCCGGTCATGTGGCCATAGCGATCGACGTCAATCGTGCCAGTGCAGTAGGGGGAATATTACGTGAAGGGCAAACAGTCACGATCATTGGCCTGCTTACCCCTGATGTTTTATCCACCAGTAGTTCATCTATTTCTGCTTCAGAGTTCAATGGGCAAACAGCAATCAACGGTACACCAGAAGCCGTGACATCAAGTGTAATTACTTATTCCGGTACACCTACTCCCGAACCCACTCAGGTATTAGGACCACTTGGCAGAATTGCCATTACCGGAATTCGCATATTAATGGTTCCGCAGGATTTTCAATATCAAGAAATTGCTTCTGGTACAGACCAACAAACTGTTTTAGCCAATCAACAGGCTACCAGTAAAGACACCAGCATTATTGTGTTGGATGTCCCGAATACTAAAGTGGAGATCGCACCTGGTTACTATGTCAATCCCGCTACGCTGATCGCTGCCCTGGATAAATACGGATCAATCTATTTAGCTCTTGAATCCTCCTCGGAATCAACAACCAACGACTCATCCGGTGCCGACTTAACCATCAACTTAGCTGATTTATATAACACGATCAATCAAAATGCTGAAACCACACCAACGAAATAAAGGCAATGGAGCGCAAAACCCATGACAAACGCAAAAGACAAAATATCAACCATACTTGCTGAACCAGATAATACTGAACTCCTTCGGAATATGCAAAT
>PMIV01000124.1:0-2611 GCA_003158355.1 Anaerolineaceae bacterium | reverse complement strand
CTTGATCTATTATCCCAAATGACTTCCTGGAAGGGCATCGCGATAGTTACCTTAATGCCTGCGGCTGAACGAGCCAAAGAAGTGATCCAAAAGATAACCACCTGCAGAGGAATATTTATTCAACCAATTTCAGATTGGAAAAACATCGCAGACGCTGGATACAATGCCGTATTTTCAGAACAAGCCAAAATGGCCGCACAAACCCCATTGCAAGCTGCTGAAGGCTGGCGCAAAGACAATGCGATTACCGGAACACAGGTGGTCTCGTTTATGTCCGGGGCAGGTGGGGTAGGGCGGTCCACAATTGCCGAAAACGTGGCCTACCGGTTATCTAAAACGGGAATTAAAACCCTATTAATGAGTTTTGATCTTCCCCCTGCGGCTATGGTCCATTTTGGTATTAAATACACACCCAATGCTTCTGAATTTTTTTCCAGGGCGGGCGAAGGGTTTGAACGATCTATCCAAAAAAAGGATGATTTGGATATTGTCCTGGCTCCAGAAAGCTCGATGGACTATGCACGGGCAATGCAGCAAAACAAACCAGAAACCTCTATCTTTGCTTTAGTTCAATCTACCTGGATGAGAAATTATGCTGCAATTGTTTTGGATCTTCCTGCCGGTGAAACTGCGTGGACCTTACAACCCTATTATGCTTCTAACTCAGTGATGCTTGTTACACGGCCAAACTGGTCTGATTTAATTGCCACAAAGCATTTACTCAATTTGATGGACCGGCTAAAAGGGGAAGATAACCGCGTCCCTAAATCATCGATCCGATTGGTAATCAATCAATTTCGCGAAGATTGTGTCCTATCTCCTTCAGAATATCTCGCCGAATTAATCAAACGCTGTCCGAACTATAAGCTGCAACTGGCAAGCGTAATTCATTACGACTCTCGTATTACCAATTGCCAGGACGAAATGAAGATCCCGGTCGATAACCTGACTGAATTTGACAATACCATTCGGGAAATTGGCGATGCTTTGTTCCCTGGAAAAGTGACAATGAAGGAAAAACCAAAATTCAAGCTTTTTGGGAAGTGAGAAACCCATGTCAAAAGAAGATAACAAACCAACCAGTTCAAATAATGATAATCCAGTTGATTCATGGATAAACGTGGACGTTAGTACCGACCCTGTGAATGGCGACGGAACACCCAAAGAAACCTCAGTTCATCCAGAAGACAATTTGAGTCCGCAAAGATCATTGGATGAAAAAGGAAATGAAGGTTTCTCATTGGCCGCACCATATTCCATAGCACCCATGCAGCCTTCAGATTACCAACAACAACCCGGCAATGCGCCCGGGACGAATGATTATTTAGAAGAAAGCACTGAAGATCCAGAATTAAATCGCAATCAGATCATTAATAATGTCATCGACACAATTAATTTGGTCTATCCGAGCGAAATACTGCAAAGCCCTACCAAAAAACAACGGGCAGAGATCACTCAAAAAATCACCAACGAAGTGATCACGCAGATACGCCGGATGGCCATCAGCTCTACCAAAGAGTACGAAGATGACCTGGTGGGGGAATTGGGTCGTAGATTGATGGGATTGGGATTCTTGGATTTATTACTTCCCGGTGAAGATGGGACGGGACGCANNTATTAGGCGATCAGAACAAGGTCCTAAATGAAGTGAACCCTTCGGTAAATGCCAAATTACCCCGCACCAAAGCCAATCCGGGCGGCGGACGCATAAAAGTGATCCACAAATCCATTGTTCCACCTGGAGTGAACCATGCGCTAAATGTCCGTTTGTATGAACAAAAACCAGTACAACCAGAATGGTTGTTGGAACGGAAATTGATGTCGGCTGAAATGATGGAAACTCTGAAGAGAGCGATGCAAACAGGCAAGCGGATATTGATCACCGGTGGCACAAGAACTGGCAAGACTACCTTACTTAGTGCTTTATGTAATTACCTCCCTGAAGGTTGGCGTGTTATAAAAATCGAAGACCCGGAAGAGATCTGGATAGATAGTTTAACAGTACAGGCCATCGAAGCCCGACCGCAAGCACTTGGAACGGAAGTTAAGCCATATACACTTGCCGATGGTGTGGACGATGCCATGCGTATGTCCCCGGATTATCTGATCATAGGTGAGGTTCGGGACGGGAAGGCTGCTATGGCGCTGTTCCGCGCTCTTATGACGGGACACAGTGGTGCCTGTACTTTTCATGCGGATAACGAGCGTGAAGCTGCTGCGCGTATGTCCACCATCATGGGCGCAGACGTTGGCATTAAGAGGATTGATGCCAACCAAATGTTTGCCGATGCCATTGATTTGTTGGTCCAGATTGTCATTCAACATGATTCACGGCGAATATCCACCATTTCTCACGTAAACACAGACCTCAAGGGTGGGGAAGTAAGTTTCTCACCGATCTGGAAATTCGACGTGAACAGTAACAAAGAATCACCTAAGTGGGAAAAAGTAGGCGAGGAATAGAGGAGGCAATGATGATCGTATTAATTGGATTAGTTTCTGCGGTGCTACTTTATATCTTGATCGGGCCACCGCTATCATTCAAAAAGAGAAATACAACTGCCGATATTATCGACAAAGCCTACGAAGTAGGCGATGAATCACAAACCCA
>PMIV01000086.1 GCA_003158355.1 Anaerolineaceae bacterium | reverse complement strand
GTCACCTGGCCTACCTTGGTGATTTCGATCTTGATCGAGCCGCTGCCTGAACCGATTTCTTTTTGATTGTTGTCTTTGACGCTCTTGCTGTAAGTCATATCCAGTTTGAGCATGGCTCCCGTCTTTTGGTCGATCCATACGCTGCCTTTGCCTGCGGTAAGATCACCGGCTCCCATCGCTGACATGGCAGCGTCTGAAGCCTTGCTGGCATCTGCCGAATCAAAGGTGTACACATCCGCATTGTGTCCATCGATGCTATCCGTACCGGTCTTTTTAGCCCAGTACACCGGGTAAGCATAGTTCAGAACTACCTGCAGCGGCCACATTGCCCAGGAGAGCGCGATTTGGCCCATCATTTCCTGAGGGGCGCCACCCACCATTTTATATTCTTTCTCTCCAATGATGAATCCCTCTTTTTGCGTGGTCGCACCCGGGTCCGTTTGCAAAATGTGAATATCCTTACCAGCAACATCCGCGGCGATGATTGTGTTTTCATTCACGACCTTGGTATTGTCATCATTCAATTGGGGAGTATCCAAATTAACATCGATATGATATGAGTCGAAAACGCTGGGTGTGGAGTCGCTTCCCAGTACCAGGTTGAGCGCGCTTCCGAGATCATGCGAAGAGGATGAGGACGATGAAGAAGAAGATGATGGAGATGTTGTTGAGGCTGAAGAAGCGGAGCTTGATTTGCCGGAGCAGCCAGTCAAGATCAAGGTAAAGATAATAAATCCCATTATAAATTTTTTACTCATATTTCCTCCATTTATTTTTAATGAAATAACAATCTAAGATTATAGCATTTTGCATTAAAAATCAATATATAGGGATCGTTGCAATTTATTCATGATTGTCAGTCTCATGTTCATTGTCCTCCAGGCAGCAGGAGAAAATATTTACCTTCTCGAACCTTTGTTGTACTGCTTCTGTAGAAGTGCTATCCTAGATAATGAAATATTGTTTTATTAATTAAGCTAACGACCTGTAGTTTGGATAGGCTCTTAGAAAGGAAAAAGCCAATTATGTCGCTTCAAGAACAATACTTTTTAACGAACTTGTTAGAGAAAGATACCGATCACATTTACTTTAAAGATTTGCAGGGGCGTTTCTTATTGGCTTCCAGGTCACTAGTGACTCTCTTTGGTGTTGAGGATTCGGCAGATGTGATCGGCAAGACGGATTTTGATTTTTTCGACGAAGAACATGCCAGGCAGGCCTACCTGGATGAACAAGAAGTGATTCGCACAGGTCAGCCTTTACACAAAGAAGAAAAAGAAACCTGGCCCGATCGTCCCGAAACCTGGGTCTCGACCCAAAAAATACCCTTATATGATGAAAAAGGAAAAATCGTAGGTACGTTCGGAATATCACAGGATATCACCGCCCGAAAAATTGCAGAGATCAATTTGGAGGAGCAAAAAATATTTCTGGAAACTTTGATTAACATTGTTCCCGATCGCATCTATGTAAAAGATATACAGGGGAGAAAAATAATCTCAAATAAAGAAGATTGGCAGGTATCCGGGGGAAAATCTGAACAGGATGTATTGGGAAAGACCGATTTTGAAACCTATCCGCCAGAGCTGGCTAAAAAGTACTGGGCAAATGACAGAGCAGTCCTCGATTCAGGCATTCCTATCATAAATCAAGAAGAACCCGGGTTGGATACAGAGGGGAATCCGGTTTGGATCTCCTCGACAAAAATAGCGATCAAGGATAGTAAAGGCCGAGTCACCGGGTTAGTGGGTATCGGCAGGGATTTTACCAATCAGAAAAAAATTGAACTTGAGATTCTGAGACAAAAAGAGTTCCTGGACGCGGTCACTTCAAACAGCCCGGTTGCAATTGTCGTGATGGATAAGCAAGGAAAAATTACTTCCTGTAATCTGGCTTTTGAGCGGATGTATGGCTATAAAATTGCTGAACTCGTGGGAAAGGATTTAATTGAATTATTTGGTCTGGAAGAAACCCGTGAGGTAGTTGAAGCGGGTTTTACAGAAGCGAACCGGCATCCGATCCATCTGGTGGAAGATCGCCGTAAAAAAGATGGCAGTCTGGTAACCGTCGAAATATCCATGGCGGCCGTGATCGTCAAAGGCGAAAGGGTGGGCTATGTTTGTATTTATCATGATATTTCCGACCTGGATAAAGCCCGTAAAGAAGCAGAAGACGCCAATCGTTCTAAAAGTGAATTTTTAGCTAATATGAGTCATGAGATCCGTACCCCAATGAATGGGGTGATCGGTATGCTGGAATTGGCGCTGGATACAGAATTAACCTCAGATCAACGTGATTACCTTTCCACTTCATTACAAAGTGCTGAGGCATTATTGACCCTGCTTAATGATATTTTGGACTTTTCCAAGATCGAAGCCAACCGGTTGGAACTCGAAAATATTCCCTTTAACCTGCGCTCTACTGTAGAAGATGTTGCTTATACACTGGCAGAACATGCTCAAAGTAAGGGAATAGAGTTGATCTGTGAGATCGACCCTGAATTGCACACGGATTTAATGGGCGATCCGGGTCGACTGCGGCAAATCCTGGTAAATCTGGCGGGGAACGCTATCAAGTTCACAACGCGCGGAGAAATTCTTATCCGGGCTGAACCTTTTAAAGATTTGTCTGAAAGTACGGATGTGCGCTTCTCGATCAAAGATACCGGTATCGGCATTTCTCCCGAGAGGCAAGCAGTTATTTTTAACCGTTTCACCCAGGCGGATGGATCCACGACGCGCCAATACGGCGGTACCGGGCTGGGATTGACCATCAGCAAGCAATTGGTTGAATTGATGGGAGGAACGATCGGGGTGGAAAGTCAGCCCGGGGTTGGCAGTACTTTCTGGTTCATCCTTTCCTTTAAGAAGCGTTCACCTTCAGATAAAACGCAAATTCAGACATTGGNNGCAGTCTGTAGATATTCAGGGGGTACATGTGCTTGGAGTGGATGACAATGCCACCAATCTGAAGATCTTATCCAAAATGCTGATTGGTTTTGGCTGCCGTGTGCAAACGGTGAGTAGCGGTCAGGCGGCGTTGGATATTCTGCACTCGGAATCACAAAAAAATGATCCTATCCAGATCGTACTTCTGGATATGCAAATGCCGGGAATGGATGGAGAACAAACTGCAAAACTGATCAAATCCGATGAACTCCTGAAGGATATGAGGATTGTTATTCTTACCTCAATGGGGCAGCGCGGCGAGGCAGCCCGTTTACAAGACATTGGCTGCTGCGGTTATCTTCTAAAGCCGGTGAAAATGCAAATCTTGCAAGAGTCTCTGGCAGCGGCGATGAATTCATGCGGTGAACAAAAACCTAGCCTGATCACCCGCCATACGATCACAGAAAAGGTGCGCCAGGGGTTGCGTGTCCTCTTGGCGGAAGACAACCCGATCAACCAGAAGCTGGCGCTGATCTTGCTGCAAAAGGCGGGCTATTCCGTTGATTTGGTGGAAAACGGTCTGCAGGCAGTGGAGCAGGTGAAAAAAGTAAATTACTGCCTGGTTCTGATGGATGCGCAAATGCCGGAAATGGATGGATACGAAGCGACCAGAGCCATTCGAAAATGGGAGGGGTCAAGGCAGCATGTTCCCATTATTGCCATGACCGCAGCGGCCATGAAAGGTGACCGTGATCTTGCTCTGGATGCGGGCATGGATGATTACGTAAGTAAACCGCTCAAAATAGATTCGTTCTTTGCAACAGTGCAGCATTGGACAGAAAAATGCAAAGGTTCACCGGCACAAAACGAAGCCGGTGACAACGGCTCGGCCCCTGCCATAAAAACGGATTAACCACCTCCGCATCTGGGACAAGCTGATAATTTGAAACTAGTTCTAATCTAGACCTTTTTCACCGGTTGGCGCAGGATGGTGCGGTTCTTCTCAGGGGCAACCCGGCGCGCATCAGATAAATAGATCTCGTGATGTTTGCCGGTAAGCTCGTAACCCTGGGCGTGGATGAATTCGTGCATGTGTGCGATCGTGGGCGGTTCGTCGTCATAAGCGCCGATGTACATGATCTGAGCGCATGGCCCCTCATTAAAAAGCTCCAGGCGCGTCTGCTCTACGAGAGGGCCTTTGCCTTTTGCTTTTAGTTGGCGGCAGGCCTCGACGAATAACTCGGAGGTCACCAGTTCCGGCTGCAACATCATCATTGTCCATTCCCATTCATTCTTGTGTTCCATAGAGAAAGAACCGATATCCGCGCTCCACCACAATCCTTCCAACCCCATCACCGTATAATCCTGTCCCAGTACTTTCTTGGCGGCGAACTTCAGAGTAAAGGAGAGACCGTAAAGGGTTTGGATCGCGCCCTGGTAGGTTGTAGAGGTGTTGGGGTCGCCTTTTCCGTCGATCATCAGGTAATGCAGCGGCGGTACCTCGACGATAGAAAAATCCTTCTTTGAAGGCGAATAGAAGTCTTTGTACTTTTTACGCAAGTCCAGTTTTTCCATGGTTGAAATCTCCTTATTGATATTTTTGAATGAATTCTTCCAGCCAAACCAGTTCTGTTTGCAGCAGTGCAAGTGAATAGGTGAACATTGCCTT
>PMIV01000061.1:22643-25467 GCA_003158355.1 Anaerolineaceae bacterium | reverse complement strand
CAAGCTTTCTTGTGAATGCCGTGTCAAAGGGAACCCTAAAACTCTTGGAAAGATGACTTATTAAAGATTCCGCGGGTGAGATTGCTTCACCCTGCAACCAACGCAGGGTTCGCAATGACAAATAGTGGTAGTAATTAACGAATTATTCCAGAAATAAACGTATTCTCGTTCTAGAATAATAAATTATGTATCTTGTGAGTAGATACATTTCAAGGTGTGTACTCACGGATTTTAGCTTTCCTAATTCATTGTTAGATCACTCAAGGAATTTTAACCAAGTTTCCTATTTATGATCTCTAATTTTGCACGCGAAATCTGGGCGAGTATCACCGATGAAGCAGGTGTAGACCACTCGCCCCTACCCGGCCATCTATTGGCTGTAAATATCAAAACGGATCTCTGTTCCCTGCCAGTTTCCACTCGTGGTGAGTAGATACAAGTCAAGGCCGCTTTGTACAATAATTTCACGAATTATTGAAGAACATGCCGGGGAAACAAAAACCAGGCGAATGGCCCCGATGAGGCAGGTGCAGACCGTTCGCCCCGACCGAATGAACATTTAAATTGGCGATTAATATCTGCTGATCCATACCTTAAATAAATGGCCCCGATGTAGATGCAAGAATCGGGGTCAATGATCTTTATTTTTTCGTCGTGTATGAGGCCAGCGCCTCAATGATGAAATTGTTGACGCTTTCTTTTTTCTTTTTGGCTGCATAGGTAATTTCTCGATGCAGTTCAGGCGGCATGCGCAAGGGGAATTTGCCGGTATACGGCTTTTCGGGCTCACGGTGATTTTCTGCGCAAAAAGCCAGGTAATCGTCCACGGAATCATGAAAAGCATTTTCAAGATCAGCGGTGCAGTCTGCCTGAAAGGTGATCACATCATTGAGGTGGAGAACCTCTCCATGCAGAATATTGGCTTCTTCATCATATTCAACAACCGCTTCGTATCCTTTATAGATCATTTTCTCCTCCTTCCGGTGTAAACCCTGCATTTACAAGAAAGCGCCGCACGCTTTTAAGCGCACCCTTATCGGTTACCCGCTCCGGGTGGGGACGGTGAAACACTGCATATACGCCATTAAGCTGAATGCGTACTCGGGAGCCGGTTCCTTCTGAAACAACCCCTCCCAGAGCAGCAAAAACACTTTCAATATCGCTCCAGGGGATATCCGGCCGAATCGGGTCTGTAAATATGAGCAGCAAGGTCCTCTTTTGTTTGTTGTTCATTATGATATCACTTTATAATATCACTGTCAATTGATTGATACTCTTTCAATCACGGTTTTCACAAGAATGAAACANNTTGGCGTTTGTCAAGCTTTCTTGTCGCCGCGCGTGCCGTGACTCTTTCAATCTGTCCAATCTTAATATTCAGAACGATTTGCCCAGATCGAAATATTATATTCATGTTTGGCAGGCATTGGTGAATAAAATAATTATATGTGAAAGTACAAAATATGAATCAATGTGATCAAATCACCCCCGGGCATGTGTCCCCCCACAAATTCAACGGTAGGGGGCTCGATACATTGTGCCTCTACTACACTGATTGATTCACCTCTGCGCACGTATTCCCCACAAATTCAACGGTAGGGGCTCGATATATCGAGCCCCTACTCAAAACATGCATTATTTTGATTGAAGAATCCAACAGGTTAATTCACTCTCGTGCACGTGTTTCCCTGCAAATTCAACGGTAGGGGCTCGATATATCGAGCCCCTACTCAAAACACGGTCAATCTGATTGATCCGCCCCTACAAAAATGATCATTCTTTCAATAATGCCTTCGCATTTTCCAATTGCTTCTTCACGGCCTCCGGCGCGGTGCCACCCTGCACATTGCGCAGGCTCACCGAGTGGCACGGATCGAAAGCAGCGAACAGATCCTCTTCGAACGGACCCAGCGATTGCCACTCTTTTAACGGGAGCTGTTTGAGCGTGACTCCCTTTTCGTTGGCCAGGCGAATGGCATTGCCTAAAATGACATGCGCCTGCCGGAAAGGTACGCCTTTGGCCACCAAGTAATCTGCCAGATCAGTCGTCATCATGCCGTCATCGATGGCGGCGGCCATTTTCTCGCTTTTCACCTTCATAGTCGCCAGCGCTCCCGCCAAAACCGGCAAGATCGCCAGCAGGGTATCGGCAGCGGCAAAGACCGGCGCTTTATCTTCCTGCAGATCTTTATCGTAGGTGGAAGGCAGCCCCTTGAGCGTCGTCATCAAGCCGGTCAGCAATCCGATCAAAGTACCGGCTTTACCGCGCGTCAGTTCAAAGACATCCGGGTTCTTCTTTTGCGGCATCAGGCTGGAACCGGTGGAGTAAGCATCGGAAAGCTCGAAGTAGCCAAACTCGGCGCTGCTAAAGAGCACCACCGCTTCGGCCAGCTTGCTCAGATGCACGGCGCATAACGCCGCGGTAAAGAGGAACTCGGCCGCAAAATCGCGGTCTGAGACGCTGTCGAGGCTGTTCTGCGATGCGGAGGCAAAGCCCATCTCCCCGGCCAACTTCTCGCGGTCAATCGCCAGCGTGGTGCCCGCCAGCGCGCCGCTCCCCAGCGGGGAAACGGCAATTCGTTTAACCTGATCTTGCAGCCGCTCGCGGTCGCGTTGCAGCGGCCAGAAGAAAGAGAGGAACCAGTGAGCCAGGGTAATGGGTTGGGCGCGCTGCAGATGGGTGTAGCCCGGCAGCAAAGTGTCTTGCTGAGCTTCTGCTGCCTGGAGCAAACCCTTTTGCAGGGCAGCGATCTCTTGGTTCAAGGCAGGCACGGTTTTCAACAGCCAGGCGCGGAAATCCGTCACCACCTGATCGTTGCGGCTG
>PMIV01000061.1:18493-22609 GCA_003158355.1 Anaerolineaceae bacterium | reverse complement strand
TCCACATCTTCTTGCGCCAGGCGCTGATCGACCGGCAAAGAGGCATTCAAAAACCAGGCCTGTTTATCCGGTCCCTGCGAAAAACGTCCACCCCAGAGTGTCATAGCTTCCTCCTCAACTGAATCGCTGCACCGCAATGCATCTTACTTAGTACTCCGTCAAACATCATTCTATGGAATCTTTGAACTCAGTTCCAGACCAATATACCCCAATCGAAATCAAATATTCATGTTGACGGGGCACTAGTCTCTCTTGAAGCGTGAATAATCGGGTTTGGGGATATCCATGCCCGAAACAGGCAGCCCGTTGAGCGCACGTACTTTCAAGGTCAGGCCAAAGAGGTGAATGAAACCTTCGGCATCGCTTTGATCGTAGACATCTTCCTGACCAAAAGTGGCGAAATCTTCGCGGTACAGGCTGAACGGACTCTTGCGGCCGGCGCTGATGATATTGCCCTTGTATAATTTCAATTTGACCACACCTGTGACCGGGCCCTGGGTGGAATTGACAAACGCATCCATCGCTTCGCGCAGCGGGGTGAACCATAACCCATTGTAGAGTAATTCGGCGTATTTAAGAGCGACAATATCCTTGAACTGCATGGTCTGATGGTCGAGGACCAGCGATTCCATCTCAACGTGAGCGGCCATCAAAATGGTGCCGCCGGGGGTTTCGTATACACCGTGAGATTTCATTCCCACCAGGCGGTTTTCCACCAGGTCAGCCCGACCGATGCCGTGTTCTCCGCCAATTTTATTCAGGGCAGAGATCAGCTTGGCCGGGGATAATTTTGTCCCATTCAACGCGATCGGTGTGCCGGATTCAAATTCAATCTCGACATAGGTGGCCTGTTCCGGAGCGGATTCGGGGCTGGTGCTGATCTGATACATGGCCTCATCCGGTTCGTTCCAGGGGTCTTCGAGCAGTCCGCCCTCATGAGAGAGATGCCAGAGGTTGGCGTCGCGGCTGTAGATGGATTTGATGGTAGCGGTGACCGGAACATTGTGAGCTGCCGCATAAGCGATGGCATCTTCACGTGAGCGGATATCCCATTCGCGCCAGGGAGCGATGATCTTCAGCCGAGGATCGAGAGCCATGACAGTCAACTCAAAACGCACCTGGTCGTTGCCTTTACCGGTGGCGCCGTGGGCAATGGCATCAGCGCCTTCTTGATGGGCAATATCCACCAGGCGTTTGGCGATCAGCGGACGGGCAGCCGAGGTGCCCAAGAGGTATTTCCGCTCATAAATTGCCCCAGCCTTGAGCATGGGGAACAGATAGTCACTGGCCAGTTCTTCGGTCAGGTCTTCAATGATCAATTTGCTGGCGCCCGATTTTTTGGCTTTTTCATCCAGCCCGCTCAGGTCTTCGCCCTGGCCGACATCGGCACAATAGCAGATCACTTCGCAGCCGTAATTCTCTTTGAGCCAGGGCACGATCACCGAGGTATCCAAACCGCCTGAATAGGCTAAAATCACTTTCTTGATCGAATTATTTTGTTTTGCAGCCATGTTGCACTTCCTCCTTTAGGAAATAAAAATAATAAAAACCGCCATCCAAGCGGATGGCGGTATGGTTAACCTTTTGATTTTTTGTTTCATTCGAGCGCGTTGCTTATGCCGTTGAAACTAAAAAGCCCATCTTCCTGGATTTGAAGTTGGGATCTCTCGTCGAGCGCGCAAAAGCAGTTGAGCAAACATCATAATGGGCGTCATTATAGGTGCAGATAGCAATCTCGTCAAGAGAAAAAGGATCGATTTTTAAAAACTGAACAAAATCCCCTCCTGTTCAGGGCGTGGGTGTTGATTTGACACCCTTGCGGGTGATGGTTACCTCAAAAGTGGTGGGTAAGATACTTTGGATGCGCAGGTCAGGATTATTCAGAGTAGTCGTAGGTTGGATCGTATACCTTCCCGGCTGCATGTTGCTCAGGTCGATCAGCACCTGCAAATCAGTGACAGATACCTGGCTTAAAGTGACCAGTGGACCAGCAATGATCACGTTGGCATTGGCCGGAGAAATGGTGGCGCTCAAATTGGCAGCCAGTCCGCTGGGCTGAACGACGACATTGCTCAAGGATAAGCTGTTTTCGATTGCGGCAATACTTACCTGCACGTTCACGCTTGGGTCACCCACAATGGTGACTCCTTCCGGCAAAAGCAAGCCGATCTGCTGATTGAGGTCGTCTTTCAATCCGTCCAGGTTCACCGAATCAGAATTAACATAGCCGGGCAAGGTCTCCACCAATTTGGGGTCAACGGAATAAACGGTAACGGTTGGCGGATTCACGGAAATAGAAGTGAGACGGTAGCCAGTGGCCGGTTGACCAGTTGTGGTCAGTTTAACCACCACATTTCTAAACCCGCCCAATTGAGCGATGGGCTCAGTGGCAACCACTTTTTCTGGAGTGATGGTCACCCCTTGAACCAACTGCCCGTTCTGATCGTACGCCTGCAAAGCCACCTGCTGATTAATATCACTAGTAGCCTGCTGTAAATCAATAGTGGCGCGTATTTCGGCAACGCTGTTTACCAGCGAAGCGGCTCCACTCACGGTGGCGCTGGTCTCACTCAGTTTGGGCGTTCCTGCCTGATAACCGATCGCCGGATTGGAATTATTGACGACATTGATGTCGAATGTACTGGTAGCCAGTTTTTCGAGCGAGATATCCACGGAGCGAGGGTTGTACGATATCACTTCAACCGGTTTGATACCCACCTCAATTTGGATCGGCACGGTGTGCAACCCTTCACCCAACCCTGAAAAATCAGCGACTGCGCGTACCGGCGCTTTTTCCTCGATCAACGAAGTCCAGATGGAAGTCGGCGCCCGCAAAGTGACAGATACCGAAGTCGGCAGTGAATTTGTTAACACCATATCTGGGGCCTGACCAATCACCTCGACCATGACCTGGTTTGGATACGCCTTTTGTTCAGAGGGATCATTAGCGGTGACTGCAACTGCCCAAACGGCAACAGCCAGAATAAAGGCGAATAACAATGTAGGAAGCTGACGGGCAAAATTACGCAAACGCTGCATCACCTAATCATCCTCCTTGCGAGTTGTGAACAATCTGCGGAAATAATCCGCAGGTTTAAAGGGCTCACCCTCGTTCTTGGAAGGCTGGTAGAAAGCCATTAAAATATTTTCCAGGCGTTCGCTGTCCAGACGCCGGATCATGCGGCCGTTGTGCGCGATCGAAATTGAACCAGTTTGTTCAGAAACGACCACGGTAATAGCATCGGTAGCTTCGGATGTACCCAGAGCTGCGCGGTGGCGCAGACCCATCTGCCGTTCGGGTGAGCGCGTCAAAATTCCGCTGGCCGAAAGCGGCATCACGCAAGAAGCCGCAACGATCAGGTTATCCGTAATGATGACCGCGCCGTCATGCAATGGAGTGTTCGGGTAGAAGATCTGCAGCAATAATTCAGGGGTTACTGAGGCATTCAGCCGTACACCTGTGCGAACGTAATCGTCCAAATTATCCCGGCGCTGGATCACAATCAGAGCACCGTGCTGCCGCGCCGAAAGCCTGGCCGCAGCGGTGACCACCCCGTGGATGGTCTGTTGAATTTGTTGATCTTGAACAAAATTTTGGCGGATAAACAGCTTATAAGGGCCAGCCCGGCCCAGCTTTTCAAGTCCGCGGCGAATCTCAGGTGCAAAAATCACCGGTACGGCAAAAAGCAAAGCCGGAACAACCGTTTTGACCAGCCACGAAAATGCAGGAAGATTGATGAAACTGGTCAGCAGGGTGAGTAATATTACGAAGAAAAGCACCCCCCTGAGCATTACTACGGTTTGGGTGTCACGCAGCAGCAGCAGCACAGCGTAAAACACCGCTGTCACCAGGAAGAGATCCAAAAGATTCAACCAGTTCAGGCGCTGAAAGAAGTAGAGGATTTCACCTAATAGATTTTGCAATTTTCACCCGGACATTCACATTCTTTTTACTTAGATAGGTCGTAAAACACGATCTTGGCGAAGCTGTTTAAAGAATAACACACTTCCCGGTGTCATCACTTCATCGGCTGCTTCCTGCCAGGCCAAAATTCCCAGTTCGTTCGATTTACGAGGCTCATAGCCAAGGCTCTTCCATAACGCGTCATGCCGGGC
>PMIV01000061.1:0-18414 GCA_003158355.1 Anaerolineaceae bacterium | reverse complement strand
CCAAAAGTTGCCATCACCTGGCTCTTGGTCAGGGGAGAGGTGGGTTTTAATAACCGGTTCACTACCTCAACGATCTCTTCCACCTGTTTCGGGCCAGCCCGCCGCACCGTGACCTCTCCAAGGTTCAAATGAACCGGTTGTGAAATAGAGAGATGACTGTTATCTGAGGCTGAGACGTACTTTTGCCAAATCTGGGTTACCTGCCGCCAGGTATCTTCATAAGACGAAATATTCTTAATGATGATATCAGCCGAATCCAGCTTTTCATCCTGCGGAGGTTGGCTTGAGATCCGCTGCAGTGCATCCCGGTCATTCAGCCCCCGGTTCTGCACCAACCGTGTAAGTTGAATTTCTTCGGGGGCATAAACCACCCAGATTGAATCACAAACATTTGCCAACCCGCTTTCGCGGATTTTAACTGCTTCGATCACAATCACTTTTTGTGTGGAGCGCCGTACGATCAGATCGATGGCCTGGCTTACCAATGGATGAATGATGGCTTCAAGTTGTTTCAAGGCTTCTGGGTCGCTAAAGACAAGCCTTCCTAACTTGTGGCGGTCAATTTGCCCATCCGAACCAAGTACGTAACAGCCAAAAGCTTCTAGCACGGGTTCGTAACCGGGCGCACCCTGAGCAATGGCACGGTGGCTTAATGCATCCGCATCGATCCCATACGCGCCGAGATGCTCCAGCATACGACGCACCACGCTTTTACCAGTACCAATATTGCCGGTAAGACCGATTACGTACTTCCCTGCCCATTTTTTCAAAGAAAAGCCCCTGTCATTAAAGAATCGGACAAACAACCTTCATTTTAGCGAGTGCCTGAAAAGTTGTCAAACTAAATCAGAAATAACAATGAAACCTGCAAGGTCTAAAAGAGTCCGTAAGGACCATTTTACATTTCTGGATGAAATGAGATTGCTCACCGATAAGGCTGGGACAGGTCGCCTCTGCGAGGCTCGCAACAAGATCTCTGTTATTGGTGCCTGCGAATAAAAACATTGGCAAAGCCTTTCCAGCTTTGCCAATGAATGATCAATTGTTGAAGTTAATTAGAACGGTCCAAATTTGATCAGTATCCCCAACCAGAGGAAAAACACTGTGGCAGGGATGACCATCGCCCATAACTTCCAGGTAAATTTAATCCATTTGCCGTAGCTGATGGAGGCCAGACCGATGGAAATGAGCAGCACTGCATTGGTCGGGTAAGCCAGGTTGGAGAAACCATCGCCGAAACAATAAGCTGTCACCAGCAGTTGATTGGTCACGCCAGCGATCTGTGCCATTGGCAGCAGAATCGGAATCATCAACAGCGCTTTGGCGCTGCCGGAGCTGATTAGCAGTTCAATAACGAGCGCCAATGCATAAATGATCAATACAGAAGCCAGCGGGGATTCATTTTGCAGGAAACCTGAAGAACTGTGCAAGATAGTGTCCATCACGTTGCCGTTGGTGATGATCAATTTAATACTGGCAGCCATCAACAGCAGGGGGATTCCAGGTGCCATGCCGCCAACACCTTCCAACAATCCCTGCCCGATCAACTTTCCATTCGCGCCAGAGATCCAACCCGCGCCCAGTCCGCCGATAAAGAAGAGCAGTCCAACGATGGGAAGAGAATAGCTGGACAGAAAAGGAATTGAAGACGAGCTGACCAGCACCAACACAATCAAACCGACGATCACGCCCAGAAAAATTCCAGCCCGGCTCAGGTTAGCGCTGCTTTCAAATGAAACGGATTTATACCGTTCACGCTCTCTTTGGTCATCGCCGTAGCAATAAGAAGCTTCTGGCTTGCGGTCGATCTTGCGTGCATAAGACACCAGGAAGAAGACCGTGATACCGTAGATGACGATAAAAATTGGGATCCTGAACCACGCCCCGGAAAACAGAGGCAGTCCTGCCAGTTTTTGCGCCACCCCGATGGTAAACGGGTTGGTGATGGCAGCCGAGAAACCCATGTTCGTTGCCAGAATACTCATACCTAATCCGACCAGCGCATCCCAACCCATCGAATAGGAAAGCGCGATCATCAGGGGAACAAGCGGTACTACCTCTTCGAAAATTCCAAAGAAGGCACCCAGGAGCATAAAGACCAGGGTGATCACTACCAGCAAGAGATATTTACGGCTGCCAAATTTGCTGACAACCTTGCCGAGAACGGCTTTGAGAATGCCGCTTTTATCCATCACCGCAAAACCACCGCTCACCAATAATATGAAGAGGATAATGGTGATGATGATCAGAGAATCTGGTCCCCACAGTACTTCAATGGGTGCAGTGAACCAACGCCAAATAGGTAATGGCGTTTGAGAAATGGTATGGTAGGAAGTTGGGTTAATTACAGATTGACCATTTTGCATCACCCTGTCATAGCTTCCGGCGGGTACTACCCGGGTTAATATTCCAGCCAGAGTAATGATCAAGAGCAAAATAATAAAAGTTTGAATAAATGCTTTCTGCGATATTTGCGCACCAGCCTTTTCGTCCATGGCAGCTCCTTCAGTATTCAATTTTTTAATGGGGATCAATCGTTTCATTAGTTTAGAAGCATAAAGCAGAAATGTCAATCTAAATGAAGTGTAATATTTGGATTGCTTTTTCAAACTGATATAATACCTGTCATAACCATGAAAGAACAACGCAGTATTTCTCTACACGGTACGCCCCTCACTTATTCGCTCAGCTACTCAACGCGCGCCAGGCGCCTGCGCATCTCAGTCTCGGATGCCGGTGTCACTCTGGTCTTGCCGGTTGGTCTTTCCAGCCGGGACGGTGAGTCTTTTTTACTAAAGAACAGCGCCTGGGTGCTGGAACAATTGGAACGCCGGCAGCAGATCCAGGCCAGAAGCGCGCGCCCTGCCCTGCCCAAAGATGTGCTGCTACTGCGCGGAAGACCCTCGCGAGTGGAAATCATTGAAGAAAAAGATCGCGTCTCCCGCGCCCGCATCGTGGAAAAGACAGACCACTTATTTGTTTATCTCCCCTCCGGTAAAAACAATGCCGCAGCACAGATCCTCTCTCACTGGTTAAGCGAGCTGGCGCGGCAGGAGATCGAAGCGAAAGTGGCAGAAAAAGCCAGGCTGATGCATGTTTCACCCAAAGCCATCACCATTCGCGACCAGCGCACCCGCTGGGGAAGCTGCTCCAGCCGAGGAACGCTTTCATTCAACTGGCGCTTGATCATGGCACCCCCCACTGTGATGGAATACGTGGTCGTGCACGAACTGGCTCACATGACCGTACCCAACCATTCTGCTGATTTTTGGCGATTGGTGGAGCAATATTACCCTGCTTATAAAGAAGCTCGCAGTTGGCTGCGCAAGAATGCTCCCCTGCTGCACCCGCTCCTTTTACAATAAAATTCATTCAGGTATAATCAAAATATGGATTTTACAACTTTACTTGAATTCCCCGAAACCAAAAAAAGTGAATGGAATGCATTTGTCACCGGCGGCGTCTCACACGTGCCGTTTTTGCGCTATGAGTACCTTAAAAACTGGTGGCGCACCCGCGGTGGCGGTGAATGGGGCCAAAACGCTCAACTGGTGATCCTCTCCGCCAGCGAAAACGAACGCCTTATCGGTATGGCTCCCTGTTTTGTCGCTGAACACGACGGTAAAAAAGAACTGCTCTTCCTGGGCAGCATCGAGGTCAGCGATTACCTCGATTTTCTGGTACGCCCGCAGCATTTAGCCCGTTTCACTGAAGGTTTACTAGCCTACGCGAAATCAACGTTGGTGCCGCAGTTCGGCATCCAGACCGTGGATCTGTATAACCTGGTGGATCAAAGTCCAACTGTTCGCGCCCTGCAAAACGCCTCAGCCACTTTAGGACTGCCATGTAATATTGTTCCACTACAGAAATCGCCGTATATTCCCCTTTCTGGTGACTGGGAAGGCTACCTGAACAGCATCGATAAAAAACAGCGCCACGAGATACGCCGTAAAATGCGTCGTATGTTGGAATTGCAGCCCCCGGCAAACTGGTACATTGCCAGCGATCCGGCCACCATCGATGCTGAGATCCAGGAATTCTTGCGTCTGATGGCATTTGACACCCAGAAAAAAGAGTTCTTGACCCCGGCAATGCGCGACCAAATGGTCTCTTCCATGCGTGAAGCCTTCGACAGCGGCAGCCTGCAGTTGGCCTTTTTAACCATTGGGGAGGAAAAAGCCGCTGCCTATCTTAATTTTGATTACCTCAACCGCATCTGGGTCTACAATTCGGGCATCGACCCGCGTTTCTCGGAACACTCTCCGGGTTGGGTCCTGCTCGGGCATTTATTGAAGTGGGCCAACGAAAATAACCGTTTTGAGTTCGACTTCATGCGCGGCAATGAAGATTATAAATACCGTTTTGGCGCCATCGACCGCTCTGTGATCCGGGCTACCATCACTCTCTAGAGAGATCACCTGCGCGAATATATTTCAAAAATATGATTTACAAAAATGTTTTGGCCGGTAAATTCAGCCAAAACATTTTTAGTTTAGAAGAGAAAGAGATCTTATCAGCCGTTCCGCCCGGCCAGCGGATGATCCGGGTTGAGCTGCAGCAGGTCCCACAAATTTCCGTAGAGATCTTCGAAAACAGCCACCCATCCATAGGATTCTTCTTTGGGAGTACGGATGAATTTGATGCCCAGGGAGACCATCTCGTTATAATCCCTCCAGAAATCATCAGTATTCAAAAATAGGAATACCCGGCCCCCGGTCTGATTGCCGATGAACGGCTGCTGTTCCGGCTTGGAGGCCCTGGCCAACAGCAGCGTGGTGCCATTGGAGTTTGGCGGAGAGACGACCACCCAGCGTTTATCCTGCGCCGGCTGGTAGGTATCTTCGATCAAAGTAAAATGAAGTTTCTTTGTGTAAAACTCAATAGCCTCATCATAATCTCTTACAACCAGTGCAATATGGACGATCGATTGTTTCACAATACCCTCTTTAATCCCTTTTTATCATTATTCAAACTTCATGATGAATTTAAACAAAAATTCCCGGCTTCATTGCAGAAACCGGGAATTGATTATCAATTACATCTCTTTCTGTGACCAGCGAGCAATGAGGCGGTAGAAGTAATCTACCATCACCGCAAAGGCATCCACTTTGAGACGTTCGTTCACGCCATGAATACGAGAGAGATCATCCGTGGTCATGGCATAGGGTGAAAAGCGGTAGACATTTTCGCAAATCGCATAATAGTTGCGGGCATCACTGCCTCCCAACATGATATATGGGGCGCAGGGAGCACCAGGGAAGAACTCACGGGTAACACTGGCAATGTGGCGGTAAGCCATACTGGTAGTCGGTGAGACGGGGGATGCTTCCCAGGCGTTGCCGTGCAAAGGTTCAAACTTGACGCGGTCGTCCGCAATCAACTTGCGCAGGCTTTCACAAACATAGGCGATGCTTTCACCGGGTAAAAGGCGGAAATTAACCACGGCCTCAGCATGGCCGGGGAGGATATTATCCTTGACACCACCTTTAAGAATGGTGACTGCTGTTGTTGTGCGGATAGTGGCTGCGGCTTCACCGCTGGCCAGGAGCGTTTTCTTGATGATGCCGCCGAACAACCACAGGTTGCCGAAAGCGACCTGCATGATTGGTGTGGCTGCGGCGCCTAGTTTTTCAAACATGGGAACCACCATTGAGACTTTTGCCGGGAATGGATTGTTGACAATCTTATTCAGGGCTCGAATCAGGATGCTGGTAGCATTGCTATCGGCAGGGGTGGAAGAATGACCGGCGTGGTCATCGACAAAAACCTTTAGTGACAGGTAACCTTTTTCAGCCACACCGATGGCACCAGCCAAACCTTTGACACCCGGGATAATGCCGTCGTAGATACATCCGCCTTCATCGATCATACCGGCCAGATGCACGCCTCGTTTCTGGAGCAACGCCACAATTGACTTGGCGCCAATACCCAGTACTTCTTCGTCAGAACCGAAGCCCAGCAAAACGGTGCGTTCGGGTTTGTAATCATTGATGACGAGTTGTTCCACAGCTTCCATCAAAGAAATTAGCTGGCTCTTGATATCCAATGTGCCGCGGCCCCAGATGTAACCTTCGGCAATCTTGCCGGAGAAGGGCGGATAGGACCACTGTGACAGGGAAGACTCTTCTGCCGGAACAACATCTTGATGCGCGGCCAACAGCACAGGGTCTAAAGAAGCATCTTTCCCCTCCCAGGTGTATAGCAAACTGGCCTGGCCGACAATTTCTCGCTTCAAGGCTTTATGCAAATGCGGATAATTTTTTTCTAGCAGTTTATGTAGTTTCTCAAAATTCTCAGCCACATTCTCTGCCGGATCTTCATGAGAAATTGTTTCGATTTGAATGGCCTCAGAAAGGTGCCTGGCAGCCAGATCTTTATCCACCTTGATGGGAGTGAGCTCCACACCGGGTAAATCTGATCCGGCATCCTCGCTGGCTTTGTGAATGAAAACATAGGTGCGCATGATGATAAATGCAGCCAGAATCAAAAGGATGGCAATAACTAAAATAATGATCTCTAAAACCATAAACACCTCGATATTGAAATTAAGATTTTGCCGGTAACCAGAGGGATGCCGGGCCGTTGTTGTAAAGTATTGACTAAAATGGACAAAAAAATTATAGCATCAAGTGATTATAAGGAAAACATAAATATGACGGTTGCCGACTATTTGTGTCAAACAACCCCCACAATTGAATAAGTTCTAATTAATTTTTGTAATTACTCACAGGGAACCCTAAAACTCTTGGAAAGATGACTTATTAAAGATTCCGCGGGTGAGATTGCTTCACCCTGCAACCAACGCAGGGTTCGCAATGACAAATAGTGGTAGTAATTAACGAATTATTCCAGAAATAAACGTATTCTCGTTCTAGAATTACAAATTATGTATCCTGTGAGTAGATACTAATTTTTTCCTTGTTAATTCAACAAGTGGATTTTTCACTTGACAGGATCGGGTAAATTTTTCGACATTGAATGAGGTAGAATAACATCACCTGTGGATGAAAATATCTTCCCGGGTTTTATTTTTATTGATGGAATACATACACTCACGCTGTCAAGCAGAGATCTTCCAGCACTTTGCCAGGAATGAAGAAAAGGCGGAATAATAATGGAATCTTTAACTATGCAAGTTGTATTGAATGTGTCCCCCAGGGACCTTTGCAAAGCCTGGTTGAATAGCATGGAGCACAGCGGTTTTACCGGCGCCAAAGCTGAGATCATTCCGCATATTGGCGGTGCGTTCAGCGCCTGGGACGGCTACATCAGCGGGAAAACACTCGAGATTGAAACACCGCGGCGAATTCTGCAAAGCTGGCGCACAACCGAGTTCCCGGAAGGCAGCCCGGATTCGCTGTTGGAAATTGTGTTCGAACCCGAAGGATACGGCACCAGAATGACCCTCAACCACAGCAACATTCCGGATGGGCAAAAAGAAAGCTACGAACAGGGCTGGCAAGAGTATTATTTCAAACCCATGAATGAATACTTTCAATTGAGAGACAAGTAGAGAATTATTCTTAGGAAATAAAATGAGAATTCTTATACTGACCAATTTCATCACTGGATTAATTCTGGCACTTATCTCCCTCCCGTTGATGACCAATAAAATTAAGCCCAACGGGTTCTACGGTTTTCGCACCCGCCGAACCCTGGAAAATCCGCAGATCTGGTATAAAACCAATGAATATGCCGGGAAACAGCTTTTTACGGCAGGAATTTTTATCTCATTGTTTTCTGCCGGCATCACTTTCATCCCTGGCCTCGACTCTTCAACATATTCCATTGCTGGTCTGATCGCATTAGTTGCGGCTTTGATCACTGCCACTATACGCAGTATGCTCTATTTGAATTCTCTGGATGAATAGACCCTCAGATTTATACAAAATCCCCGATCACTTTTTAGGGCGAAATCGGGGATTTTTTAGATTATTCCATTTAACTTAACTTGCTTTTACTTCTTGTTTCTTTTGAAAGATCTGCCCTGGTTTCCAGGGCGTTCCCAACCAGCGTAAAGCAAAACGGTCCAGACCCCAATAGCCGGCTGTTTTCCAGGCCAGCACGAGCAAAATGGCCAGCACAAATAACACGGGGTTGGTGCTGGTGGTGCCTGCGAGCATGTAATTGAAGTTCATGAATCCGCCCAGAAAAGCGGTAATACCCACAAAGATGCCTAATACCAGCGCGACACCCACTAAAAATTCTCCAACAGAGATAAGTTTGGCAAACCAGACATAAGACTGGTGGTTTAGCAAAAATTGCAGGAAGGAGCGATACCAGTCGTAGCTGATCACTGGTTTGGCTGGCGCAGCCGGAACTGCCACCGCTGCTGCCCAATATCCCTTCAAAGCGCTGCCATCTTGCATCCAGGCTGGGCTCTCCAATTTGTGCAGAGATGCACTGATCCACTCATAGCCCAGGTACAGGCGCAAAATTAACCAGATCCAGGCGAGTTTTGTGTTGTTGAAGAGTGCGTTGGCGACAGGCGGATCACTCATTGTGATTGATTTTGATGAATTACTCATAAGAACTCCATTTCAAAATTTAGACTATTTATATCTACATTATAATAAATATTGACTGTGTTGTCAAATTAAGGCAATTTGCAGCTATTTTATAAAGAATGATTAAACTTTAATATAAGATGAGAAATTATTAAGACACTAGACAAGCTTCTAAAAAACTAAATCGATTTGTTTACCTTTGCCAAATTTGATAGGAGCTTTGACCGGCTCTCGTCTTTTTCGACCCACTTTTTTTCTGTTAGAATCAATCGTATGAAAACAAAAACTCGTTGGTTGATCCTCACCGGCGCTCTGGTCATATTAATGGTAGCAGGTTATTTGCTCATGGGGCGAGATATTCCCGTGACCATTGACGGTCAAACCAGCATGATGCATACGCGTGCCTTAACAGTCGCGCAGGCTCTGGGCGGAATAGGGATCAAATTAACTTCGGATGATCAAGTAGACCCCCCTGCGAATTCCTGGCTTTCTGGAGTAAAAACGATCACGCTTGACCGTTCTCGTACCCTGACGATTTGGGTTGACCCTAACGGCGCTCGTGTTAATGTGAATACTCCGGCAAAAACAGCGCGGGCAGCCCTGGCACTCTTGGGCATCAACCCGACCGCAGAGGACGGCCTCAAACTTAATGGCAGTTCCATCCAATTGGATGATCCCCTGCCGGAAGGCGTCAGCCTGCTCTTGCAGTACACTCCGGCGCAGCAGATCCAGCTTACCCAAAACGGCGAGCAAAAGGTCATCCATTCAACAGCCGCCACGCTTGGTCAGGCGCTCTGGCAAAATGGTATCCACCTGACGGGGGGAGATTTGCTTTCCTCTCCCTTTACACAACCATTGACGGCAGCTCTGGATGTGAGCCTGACCTCCGCTATTCCCCTCACCATCAGTGTCGATGGTAAAACCATCCAAACCTCTTCTGCGGCACCAACGGTCGGAGCGGCACTGGCAGCCAACGGCATCAGCCTGCAGAACCTCGATTACAGTACGCCGGCCGAAAGCAGTCCCCTGCCGCAGGACGGCAAGATTCAGGTGGTGCGGGTAAAGTTCGTTGTCCTGGACCAGCAAAAGGTTACCCCTTACACCACCGAATACACAACCGATACCAGCCTGGCTGCAGGTGAAAAAGAAGTAACCCGCACCGGTCAAAACGGCATTTCCAATGTTCGAGTGCTGGTCCGCTATGAAAATAATGTTGAAGTATCGCGCGAAACCGAAGCCGAAGAAGTAATACAAATAGCCATTAACGAACAGGTTTCCAGCAATTCACAGGCTTCAGTTAATGCCAATGCAACCCAAACATCCACAACGGGGGCCATTGGTACCATCGATACCGGTTCAGGCACGCTTTCGTATTATTACTCCCTGTCTGTACACGCCACCTCGTATTCTCCATGCCGCTCCGGGGGATCATCCTGCTCGAATCTCACCGCATCCGGAACACAAGTTACCAAGGGCGTGCTGGCAGTGACCCCCGCCTGGTATAAAATACTAAAAGGTTACAACATCTACATTCCCGGTTACGGCATTGGTACCGTGGAAGATACCGGCGGCGGTATTTCAGGCCAATACTGGATCGACCTGGGTTATTCCGATTCTGATTGGGTGACCTGGTCAAAATTCGTCACAGTTTACTTCCTTACCCCGACTCCGGCAAATTTTTCAGGATCTCTGCCATGAGCAGCCTTCCAGACGTTCGTTCTTTGCTGCGCCAAAATGCCCTGGGGCCACATAAAGGATTGGGACAAAACTTTTTGGTGGATGGGGGTGTCTTACACAAGATCATCCAGACAGCCGGAGTAACCCCGCAAGATTCAGTCCTTGAGATCGGCGCCGGCCTGGGCAGCCTGACCACTGTACTGGCTGAAAATTCTGCCCGGGTGGTGGCGGTTGAAATTGACAAAAAATTGATACCGGTATTACGAGAGGTTCTGACCCCCTATAAAAACGTCGAAGTCGTAGCGGGAGACATGCTGGAACTCGACCCGGGCAAATTAATGGATCAGAACGATTATCTGGTTGTCGCGAATATCCCTTATTACATTACCTCTTCGCTGATCAGACATTTGCTGGCCAGCCAAGTGAAACCACAGCGTATGGTCTTGACCATGCAAAAAGAAGTGGCCAGCCGCATTTGTGCCAGCGCAGGTGATTATTCCCTGCTGGCCTTGAGCGTGCAGGTTTTTGGCGCGGTTAAGATTGTCTTAAATATCCCTGCCAGCGCCTTCTACCCGCAGCCCACCGTTGATTCGAGCACACTGCGCATCGATCTTTATCCCGAACCATTGATACCGGATGACAAACTGGATTGTTTCTTTAAACTGGCCCACTTTGGTTTCGCTCAGAAGAGGAAAACACTGCGCAATACCCTGGCTGCCGGCTTGCATTGGAATGGCGACCAGGCAGCGGCACTGCTTCAATCAGCAGGGATCGACCCCACCCGCCGTGCCCAGACCCTAGAATTGACCGAATGGCGCACGCTGGTGATCGAATACCTCAACCAGTATCCAGAAAACCCAATTCAAGCATAACAAAATCCGCCGGATGCTTTCCAGCGGATTTTTTATGGGTTAAACCTCTAAAAAAGTGCTGCCAGATCAACCGCGACCCGGCGCATTTCCAAGAAAACGAGGCCGGGCTTTGCCTGATCGTTAGCAAGCACGGTCAGCCCGGCTTGCTCATTAATTGCCATCAGAATAACATACCCTTTATCCCCTTTAGTAAACACTTGTTCCAGTGAACCCCGCCCCATCTCGTTTGAGATGCTNNCCATCCAGGCTTATCACGGCTGCAGCTTCAACTTCAGGAACCGTCTTTTGCAGATCCTGCAATCGTGCAATCATTAACGGAACGTTTTGTACTGACAATAAATTCACCTCTAAGAAAAATCAACGAACAAGGTACTTAAACGTGACATCAAATAATATTAATTATAAACGTAACAGGGCTAACCAAAAAGTTAATTAACTCCTTGAACCTGACTTTCTTTCCTTACTGAAATAATTTGAGCGCCTATGATAGCGGTCATAATAATGGCACAACCAATGATCTGGATCCAATTCATGTGTTCGAATAGAATCAGGGCTCCAAAAATGGCAGCAAAAACCGATTCCAGGCTCAAGATCAAGACGGCATCTTTCGTCGGGGCATTACTTTGCCCCACAGCCTGCAGGGTAAACCCAACCGCAACTGATAAGATACCTCCGTAGAGAACTTCAGGTAATGCCGGTAAAATGGCTGACCATGTGATTGGGCTGATAAACTGGCAAAGGAGCAGATTAAGGATTCCGCATAATAAAAACTGTCCAACCGAAAAAGCGAACAAATTAACCTTGTGCACTGCCAGCCCTACCACGATCACGTGAAAAGCCCACACTACAGCCCCTGCTAATTCCAACCAATCACCTGATGAAGGTTGAATCGACTTTCCTCCCGTGCTAAGCAGGTATGTTCCGCCAAGAGCAGCCAAAGCTGCCAACCAGTTGATTAAGGGGATTTTTGCCCGCCAGAATGTGGCTAAAAAAAGAGGAACCAGAACTACGTAAACACCTGTTATGAAACCCGCCGAACCCGCTGAGGTCGTTGCTACTCCGGCTTGTTGCAGGGCACTACCCCCAAAAAGCAGTACACCCCCTGGTAAGATCCACAATAAGTGGCGGTCGAACTTTCCCATATATCGCAGTCCAAGCGGCAGCAAAATCAAACCGGCCATTATAAAACGGATACCATTAAAGGCGAAAAGATTTAAATACTGGCTGGCAAAACGTTGGGCCACAAAACCGCCCCCCCAAATAATGGCTGCCAACAACATTAATAGATCTGCCTGGATGCGTACTTTACTGCGATTGTTGTTTTTCATGGTGTTTCCTGATTAGAAGAATGAACTATTCTACCCGAAAATAAATAAGACCGGAGAAGAATCTCCGGTCTCATTTGATTTACAATTATTAGCGAGTATGTCGGAAATTACGACTTGCCTGAGAGAGCTTCCACTGCTTAGTAATATTAGTGATCTCCATGTTATCTCTGGCTCGCGTCCAATCACCACCTAAATTTTCAGCAGTGAATTCCAGGAATTTCTTATGTACTTCATCGAGTAGGTCCTCGGAAATACCATTTGTATGCAATTCTTCCAACCAACGTTTCTTGTCTTCCTCACTAAAGGGGAGTCTTTCCACAAATTTGATCAACCGCTGGGTATCCGCTTTATTATTCCCGCTCATTTAAACCTCCAATCTTTTCAATCTCACGTTCACACCTGTTATTGTAACCCATTCCTGCCAGGATTGTTCGCGGGCGCAACCTTCTCGATAAATCTGCGTAAATAAAGTAGATATTTTTTTAGGATAACGAGGATAAAATGAATACATCTACAAAACGTTTGTATCGTTCAAACAATAATCGTATGATCGCTGGAATTTGCGGAGGTTTTGGCAGCTATTTTAATATCGACCCATCGATTGTCCGCTTAATTGCTGTGGTCGGCTTCTTTGTCACTGCTTCAGTCTTCTTCTGGGCTTATCTAATCCTTTGGATCGTAATTCCAGAGGAAACCACCATTCTTTAGGAGCATAAAATGGATCAATCAGGAAAAAAACTTTATCGTTCCCTCGCTGATCGCAAGATCGGCGGTGTCTGCGGTGGTCTGGCCGAATATTTTGCTATTGACCCCACCATTATTCGCCTGTTGTTTGTGTTGGGCCTCCTGCTCGTTGGCGGAACTTTTTGGGCCTACATCATCATGTGGATCATTATTCCTGAACAACAATAATCGGGAAGAGACAAATAAAAAGAGCCGGTTAAATGCAGCCCCAAACTGCACAACCAGCTCTTTTTTATTCAATTACTCGTGGCGTAAAGCCTCAACAGGTTCCAGACTGGCAGCCCGGTTAGCCGGATATATGCCAAAGAACAGACCTACAGCAGTTGAGAATAGAGTCGCCAATAAGACGGAACTCAATCCTATAGTTGGTGTGAATGGTGTACCGCTGGCAGCAGCTATTTTGCCAATGGCAAAACTGATCAGCCAACCCAAACCTATACCGATTACACCTCCTATCATACTGAGCAATGCAGATTCAGTTAAAAATTGGGTCGATATGTCTTTTTTTCTGGCGCCAAGAGCTTTACGTAAGCCAATTTCACGGGTACGCTCTGTGACCGAGACCAGCATGATATTCATAATACCAATTCCACCTACCAGTAGTGAGATACCTGCAATGCCGCCCAGGAAAATTGTTAGCACTCCGGTGATAGACTGCGCTGTGTCAGCAATATCTTGCTGAGAAATGATCGTAAAGTCATCCTGACCAGCTCCGGTTCGGTGTCGCACGCGCAAGATATTCGCTACTTCGTCACTTGCCTGCGAGGTCGAGCTGGCCGATGCCGCTTGCACCACTATCATATCAACATTGTTCATATCCCCATGGAATAAACGCAATTGTCCCGTCGTCATCGGTACCAGCACGACATTATCCTGTGAGCCAAAGGAGGAGCCACCTTTTTTTTCGAGAACTCCGATCACTTTAAATGGCAATCCATTGATTCGGATGCTTTCACCGACCAACCCATCAGTGCGGCTAAAAAGTTTATTCGCCACATCTGTTCCGATAATCGCCACAGATGCGCGTTCCAACAAATTATCCGCGGTGATAAAAGTACCTTCCGATAGGGCAGCGTTCCGCACAGTTTCATAATCAGCAGTGACACCGTCAATTGTGGTAGTGGTTTTCTCTTTGCCAGCAGTAACTTCTAATGAACCGCTGACCATTGGCGCTACCGCCAGTACAGAGGGTGCCTGGGTCTGATCCAACAGTGCATCGGCATCTGCAGTAGTGACCGATTTGGGAACATGATTACTATCAACTGAGTTGCCTTTATAAACAAATAAAAGGTTACTGCCAATACCGTTGATCGATCCAGTGATCGAGTTTTGTGCGCCAGTACCAATTGCCAGCATGGCAATTACGGCTCCCACCCCGATCACGATTCCCAAAATGGTAAGGGTTGAGCGCAGACGGTTGGAATTCAAAGTTTCTAAAGCTTCAATGATCGCTTGGCCAATATTCATGATGCGGGCTCCTCAATCAAACCATCGCGCAGCCGGATAACCCGCTGCGTTTGGGCAGCAATCGCTGGATCGTGCGTTACGATGATCAAAGTAGCTCCTTTTGTCCGGTTTAAATTCAGCAGCAGTTCCATTATTTCTTTCCCTGCTTTTGAATCCAGGTTGCCGGTCGGTTCATCTGCCATTAAAATAGCCGGATTATTAACCAGTGCGCGAGCTACAGCAACACGCTGCTGTTGGCCGCCAGAAAGTTCTGTGGGTTTGTGATACACCCGGTCTCCCAGACCAACTGATTCCAGAGATGCCTTTGCGCGCGCGACTCGTTCTGTAGTTACTCCCGCATAACGCATTGGCAGTTCAACGTTGGCAAGTGCGGTTTGGCGCGGTAACAGGTTAAAACTTTGAAAAACGAAACCCACTTTTCGGTTGCGGATTGTAGCTAGTTCATCATCATCCAAAGAGGCCACTTCTTCACCGTCCAAGATGTAACTGCCGCTGGTTGGCCTATCGAGGCAGCCCAGCAGGTTCATCAAGGTCGATTTTCCCGAACCGGAGGGTCCCATGATGGAAACCACTTCACCCTTGAAAATATTAAAGGTGACCCCCGCCAATGCTTTCACCTCAATATTCCCAATATGGTAGATCTTCTTCAGGTCATTTACCTGAATTACAGCTTCATTCATTCATTACCTGCCTTAATTTGCACCTGGACGTGATTGCGATCCCTGGCTTTGCATCAGATTAACCAGACTGGAGGGTGGATTTAAAATAACTTGATCCCCTTCTTTTACGTCACCGGAAGCAATTTCACTGCTCGTATCTGATGAAGCCCCAAGCACAATTGGAACTTTAACAGCCACCCCATTGCGCAGCAGATAAATAGTCAGTTCATTGTTCACAGTTCGAACAGATCGGTTTGGTACGATCAGAACATCTTTTAATTGGGTTACAGTAATATTTACTGCTGTGGTCATTCCCGGCAATACCTTATCATCAGGATTCAAAATTTGCACAGAAACTTTGAAATTGACCACATTATTTATCGAGTCGCCAACGCGGGTCACTTCTACTACTTTACCGGAGTATTCCTGGCCGGTGATGGCATCAAAGGTCAAGGTGACCGGTTGGCCTACCTTAATACTGTTGATATCCACTTCTGGAATTTCCACGTCAACAATGAGTTTGCTCAGGTCATCCATTCTAAAGCTGGTAGTACCGATGATGACAAAATCACCCACCATTGAATCTGATTCAGTGATCTGCCCTGAAAATGGAGCCGTCAACGTACCCATCGCTACAGTTGCCTTGGCAGCATCCACCTTAGCCTGGGCAGCAGCTAAATCATTGGCATTCACGCCGGTCTTCACATCGTTATAGGCCTTCTGTGCTGTATCTAGATTGGCTTTCGCAACATCCAGCTTACTTTCAAGGGTTTGAACATCCAAAGAAGAAGGTAAAGCCCTGTAATAATCCAACAATTTTTTAATACTATCCCTGTCAATATGGGCCTGGGTCAGGTTTTGCAGAGTTTGGGCTTTCTTTGTATCATTATCTGGCAGTTCAGTCATATTATCGTAAAGATTCTTCAAGTCATCTATATGATTGTCTTGAATCTGCAATTTTGCTTCATAAACAGTGATTTGATTTGCCGAACCCTGAGTTTGATTCCTCTGCCAGTAATTTCCAAGAGCAGTATTATAAGCACTCTGTGCATTTGCTAAATTCAATTCTGCAGTAGAAAGGCTGGATCTTGAATTTTTTAGATCATCCAAACTTTGCTGTGCAGTGACCAGATCTGATGCAGCCAGGATCACCGTTTGGGGTAAAGAGGTTGAAGCCAGGCTGGATAAGACATCACCAGAAGAGACCGAATCACCTACCTGATAATTGATCTTTTCAATTCGCCCGGTGGTTTGCCAGCTAAGGATCGCGGATTGGTTTGCCCGTACTGTTCCGGTAGCACCTACAATCGCCACCAAATCTCCCTTTACGATCGGCTCAGTTTGATAAACCTGTGCAGAAGCCTGCTTGGCCTTATTCATTGAGCTTGCGACAACCACTATCAAAATAATGACCACTGCCCCGATAATGATCCACAGTGTTTTTTTGCTGAATTTTTTCTTGAATAAACTTTTCTTTTTAATATTTAGTTGATTCTCTTCCATCTTAACCTCATCCTGGTGAACAATTTTGCCGTATCTGTAAAAAATATCGTTTTTTGTGATATTTTTTACCAATTAATAGTACGATGTCGAACTATACTACGCCGTACTATCTCTGTCTAGAGGATTTCCAGCGAATCTTATACAATATTAATATTCTATTATTTACTTCAAAATGCTCTGCTTTGCCAATCACAGGATCAACCAGAGCGGTATAATTTTGTTCATGAAATTTTGGCGTGGTTTCAGTTCATTGCTTTTGGTCATTATTTGTATCCTGTCGTTGAGCCAATCAGTCTTTATTCCTCAAGATATCACCGATAAAGTCAGGCAATATACCGGCACACTGGAATTCAATTACTTTAACTGGACGGTGGATTCGCTATTATTGAAGTTGGGAGAATCTGGTATCCACCTTCCAGAGAACCTCTCTGCTGATACGCAACACCGCCTGGTCTTGAACTATTTTAGCCTGGTGAAAGATGAAGAAACCCTGGCCGCCAAAATTGAACAGATCTATGCTGACCCATCCGTGAAAGACCCGAAACAGGCAGCTACCGACGACCTTGCCCAGCAAGCTCAATATCAAGCCATGCTGGATGAACTGGCTCCGGTAACGGAAGAGGTCTTGCAGAGTGAGGTAACTGAAACCCTATCAGCGGCCGGGTTGACGCTCGGTGGTCAAGCCATTCCCAGCCTGCTGTACCACACTACTCCCCTGCCAAAAGCCCTCATTGTTTCACCCCGTGATACCATCCGCCAGGACACCAACCTTTCCTTGCTGGCAAATCTCTCCTTGGCGCAGATCACTGATCTTGAAAATAAAATATCCACCAACCTGGATGTTTCAGCTTTAGTGGTGGATATCGGCGGTGTGGGCATTTACCCCACCATGGTAATGCAATCTTCGGATCCTACCTGGGTGATCAACACCATCGCCCACGAATGGACGCATAATTTTCTCACCTTGCGCCCGTTGGGCCTTAATTACGACACAAACAATCCATTACGTACAATGAATGAGACCACTGCCGAGATTGTAGGCACAGAGATCGGAAAAATGGTTATCGAGCGCTACTATCCGGAGTTAAAAAGTGCATCTTTCTTGCCCACCCGGTCGATGACTGGCCTCGCCGATGCCGCCACCCCGCCTGGCACCTTTGATTTCAACGCGGAAATGCACACCACCCGTGTCACCGCGGACCAACTGCTCAAAGAGGGGAAAATCACTGAGGCTGAGAATTATATGGAAATGCGCCGTCAGGTCTTTGTCTCTAACGGTTATTTGATCCGAAAAATTAACCAGGCCTATTTTGCTTTTTACGGCGCGTATGCAGAAAACCCGGTCGGTGCTGCCGGAGAAGACCCTGTCGGGCCGGCGGTGAGACAACTGCGGGCACAAAGCAGTTCATTGGCAGACTTCCTCAACCGAATCTCATGGATGACCTCGTTCGAGCAATTACAGAAGTCGGTCAAAGCCAACCAATAGGTTTAGGCTGTTTCAGTTCCATCAGAACCCAGATCAGGGAATGCCTGGTCGATCTCTTCAGGACTCTGACCTTTTTCCAGGCGGTTTACCACTTCATCAAATTCACCACCCATCTCTTCACCAATTTCACCTTGCATTTCTTTCATTGCCCGGCCAAGTGCACGCGGGTCG
>PMIV01000291.1 GCA_003158355.1 Anaerolineaceae bacterium | reverse complement strand
TTTTGGGCTCCCTGGTGTGGTCCTTGCCGGGCGGTAGCACCAATTCTGGAAAAAATTGCCAAAGATTATGCTGGTAAGTTGGTTGTCGCAAAAGTGAACACGGATGAGAGTTCGGAATATGCGATCAAATATGGAGTGCAAGGAATTCCCACCATGCTTTTTGTTTCGAAAGGCAAGGTGGTACACACCCAGGTAGGATCATCACCAGAATCTACCATCCGCACAGCGGTTGATCAGTTATTGGAAGTCACCAAGTAACAAGTAATAAGAACAAATTCTAACAAAAAGGCTGTTCCTTTATCTTTGGGAACAGCCTTTTGCTTTAAATTGATTTAAATTTTATGCCGAGCAGCCAAAAGCACCGATCACGCGCAGGATATCAAATCCTTCTGCATAGGGCCTCTCAGCCAGAGCACCCTGGCGGACAAGTGTTGCCCGGGTAACCTCCGGTGCAAAATAATACTTTGATTCATAGGTGTGATACTGCGCCAGGGCTGCGATTTTGCGTTCCACATCCTCTTCGGTCACTTCTACAAGAAAGTTCGGGAAGAAGCCAAAGCTGCTGCGGATTACATCGAATCCAAGGACGGTGGTGCCGCGAAAAGCCCTTAACGATTCTTCAGTGACAGTGCCGTGGTCTTGATGAAGGTCCGATTTGGTATGTACAAAGACGATTTCCGGGTGGAAATCACGGTTAATGTCAATAAGGTATTCAAGGATTTCCTGGCGGGCGTGAGGAAAACGACGTGTTTCAAATTGAGATACAACCACGTGGTCTTTAGGCACTCCCAACGTAGCCATACTGGCATAATGCTCTTTTACGATCGTACCGAGGAGGGGATTCTTCTGGTTATCACTCAGGGTGTAACACATTACCTCAGTTTTCGCAGAAATATGAGCAATTAATGCACCGCATCCCAATTCAATATCATCAGGGTGCGCACCGATGAAACAGACTCGCTTTCCAAAAAAGATCATGTCATGATTCATACTTGCCTACTTGGTTGCCAAGAATCCACCGACAACTTTGGTCATGACTAGCTTGCCATCACGATCGAGTCGTTTTTTGGCAACTTCTGTGATCTGTTTCATAATCTTTTCAAAATCATCTTTACTTTCAAAGAAGGTTTTCCATAAACGGCGATCCTCAGACATGGACGCCCGTGTGTAGGCTACATAAGGTTCCACAGATTCAAAGGTGAGCGGGTTTTCAAAGATATGAACCTCTACCTTTGAATAAAGAGATTTAATGGTGGAGAGAAATTCACTGGAATAGCGGGAACTGCCTGGCATTGGCGGAATTGTTTTACCTGTGGCTTCCCGGATGATATCGTAAAATATCTTCTTATTTTCTGGCATAGGGCCGGTAGTAAAGAGACGGCCGCCGGTTTTAGTGACGCGGTGCATTTCACTGATCGTAAAGGGGACATCCTCAGCGTAATAGATGGCAAAGCAGCAAGAGACAAAATCGTAAAGGTTGCTCTCGAAGGGAAATTTTTTATTGAAATCGAGGTAAACAAACTCCATGCCCGATTTACGGCGTGCATCTTCAGTGCGTGCCTGAGCGAGAAGATCTTCAGAGACATCGCCACCGGTAATTTTGGCTTTTCCGTGCAGATTATCGTAGTAAGAGAAGCATTGTTTGCCTGAACCACAACCAACATCCAGAATTGCATTTCCGGGTTGGAGTTTGATCAGATCGATCATCCAGGCGTCAATATCCCGGGCGCCAAATTTAGTGTGAATATCGATGCGAGTTGCCAGGTCTTTGGTAGTTTCTTGAAAATCAATTTTCATATTTTCCCTCGGATTCTTTTTTGTAAGTATAAATGCGGAGAAATATCTGTCAAGAGACAGTTTAGCAGATACGCGGAAGCATTTCGCCGGCCATCACGTCTAACAGGCGTGTGCTGCCAAAGCGAGTTTTAAGCAGCACTCTGGAACCAGGTGTTTGATTTACCTGGCCGATTAGAACCGCATCCTGCCCGTATTTCTGGTTGTGCAGAATTTGCAAAGCCCGGTCAGCTCTGGCAGCCGGCAAAATGATGATCACTTTTCCTTCATTGGCTACATAGAGTGGATCAAAGCCCAGCATTTCGCAGGCAGTAGCCACTGCCGGTTTGATTAATACCTTTTCTTCATTAATGGTAATGTTGACGTTACTCTGACAGGCAATTTCGTTCAAGGTTGTAGCCAGTCCGCCCCGGGTGGGATCACGCAAGACATGAACCTCCGGAATCTCGGCAAGGACGGCTTGAATCAAGTGATTGAGAGGAGCAACATCCGAAGCAACCTGCGTGTCAAAACCCAGTTCACCGCGGGCAGCCAGAACGGCTATACCGTGATCCCCGATCGAACCGGAGATCAAGACGGCGTCACCCGGCTGAGCCAACTGCCCGCCAATTTTAACTCCATCTGGAACCCAACCAATTCCGGTGGTATTGATGAAAATTCCGTCCGCTTTGCCATGTTCAACAACCTTTGTATCTCCGGTGACAATCGAGACACCGGCTTCAGCGGCGGCTTCTGCCATAGATGCAACCACCTGTTTGAGTACGTCCATCGAAAGACCTTCTTCCATGATGAACCCGGCAGAAAGCGCAGCCGGCTGTGCTCCAGACATGGCAACGTCATTAACGGTTCCGCAAACAGCCAGGCGGCCAATATCGCCGCCAGGAAATATGAGCGGAAAAACAATGTGAGAGTCGGTGCTGATGGAAATTTGATGAGAACCGGTGGTTGGAATTGACAGGGAAGCGAAGTCATTCCCTGCTAATAATGCGGGATTTGAAAAGTAGGGAACAAAGATCTCCTGAATCAATTCCTGGGTCATGCGGCCCCCTGAACCATGCCCCATGACGATCTGGGAATGATGATGGAGCGGGAGTGGGCAGACAGGACCTTGCATGGTGACGGGGGTGGAATTACTCACGTGGTTGAACCTCTCTGGCATAGCGATAATAAGCTGCACATGCCCCTTCAGAAGAAACCATTGTAGCCCCTAATGGGTATTCTGGCGTGCACTGGGTGGCAAAGGCGGGGCATTGCAGCGGTTTCTTACGCCCTTGCAGAATTTGCCCGGCAATGCAGATAGGTGATTCTTGAGTATGAATATCACCGACCGAAAACTTTTGCTCGGCGTCAAATTGTGAAAATTCAGGGCGTAACTTCCAGCCGCTGGTAGGAATGAGACCAATGCCGCGCCAGTTTCGGTCGCAGGGTTCAAAAACTTTTTGCAGAATTGCCTGGGCAGGCTTGTTCCCTTCAAAGGAGACAACACGGGCATAGGCATTTTCAACGATATGGGTACCTTTTTCCAATTGTTCAATAGTCATCAAAATCCCTTTGAGCAAGTCAATGGGCTCAAAACCGGTGACGACAATTGGAATCTGATATTTTTCGGCAATGGGGGGGTATTCCCAGTAACCCATGACTGCGCAGACATGCCCTGCCGCCAAAAAACCCTGCACCCGGTTGGCCGGGTCGCCCAGAATGGCGTGCATGGCAGGGGGTACAGTCACTTGAGAAACAAGGACAGAAAAATTATTTAATCCCAGGGCCTTGGCCTGCAGCACGCTCATGGCATTGGCCGGGCCGGTGGTTTCAAAACCAATGGCAAAAAAGACCACCTGTTTATCCGGGTTGGCCTTGGCAATCTTGACCGCATCTAGCGGTGAGTAAACGATCTTCACTTGGCCGCCAGAGGCGCGCACAGAGAATAGATCTTTACCGGAACCGGGTACGCGGAGCATGTCGCCAAAGGAACAAAAGATTACATTGGGCAAAGAGGCGATGGCAATTGCCTTATCCACCAGCTCCAACGAAGTTACGCAAACCGGGCAGCCAGGGCCGTGGACGAGTTCTATTTGTGGGGGTAAGAGTTGATCGATGCCGTTTTGCATGATCGAGTGGGTTTGACCGCCGCAGATCTCCATAATGACCCAGGGACGAGTAGTTTCCCGGTGAATACGATCCACCAGTATTTTCGTCAGCTCTGAATCACGGAACTCATCTAGATAGCGCATTTTGGATCAAACTTTCATTGGATCGACGCCGGAAGCAAGTTCGCTCTCGATATCACCTAATTCACGCAGCGCAGAGAGGGTTTCCTGGGCTTCTTCTTCACTTAAAATATTTAAGGCAAAGCCAGCATGTACGATGACATAATTACCAATCTTTACATCTGGAACAGCTTCAAGACATACTTCGCGGACAACACCGCCAAAATCCACTTTGCCCATCAAGGCGCCCGGGGTGGGGGTTATTTCGGTCAGAATACCAGGAACTGCCAAACACATATCTACCTCTAATTCTTTCTCGCATAGGCTGCGATCATGGCTTGCCCCAGGCAAATAC
>PMIV01000178.1 GCA_003158355.1 Anaerolineaceae bacterium | reverse complement strand
TATCAAAAAGGCCAAACCAGTGATCATGTTTTTTTTCGCGCTGTCGCGGTTATACATAGGTATTTCTTTCAATTTTGCAGTTGAAAGCAAATATCCCGTGACTCCATTTTCATCTGTGACCTTGAACCAGGAGCCTTCTTCTGTTTTATCAATTCCAATAACAGTGAGGATCGCTCCATCTTTGAGTGTTTTAATTACGAAACCGTTTTTATTTGCAGTTTCTAAAAGGTCGGCTGTTTTAGAATAAAGGGCGGCTTTTTTTACAGCGAAAATGCTGGTATTTCCCTCGATATACCCTTTTTGATCACCGGGCAATGTAATTTCTACCCATACTTTTTCAGTGTAAAATAAATTCAATTTTGGGTACCAGAGTCCTCCGCGCAGAGGTTTTTTCTCAAATAGTTTCCCTCCCTTGCGGACCACTTTTCCCAGTTCCAACAACTCACCCTTATGAATCGTGGCAATTGAAATCGAATGTTCATCAGTCGAGCCGTAAACTGTTGCCTTCTCTTCGGTAAGAACTGCTTTCATTTGGCCTCCAAATTTTCAGATTTAGATTCAATTTTTTCAAATACCCAACCGTGATTATATGCACATTCTTCAGCCCAACCGTCATTTTGCATATTTATCACGACCGCCTCATCTTCCGGTTGAGGATCTTCTAACTGCATTTTTACATAAATATCAGCCCGGTGGAGTTGTGCATTGTAACCGAGCTCATTTAAACTGAGCCTCAATTTTCGATTAATTAATTCGGTTACCCCAAAAACAATTACGAAGATCAAAAGGGCCAGACCGATCAGAATTGACCAGAGAGATTGAATCCACGGGATTGTTGAAGGCAATGGGATCACCTTCATTAACAAAATAAAAGACAGACAGGCCACCAGTGAACCAGCCGTGATCCCGATTGACATCCAATGAGCCGTTTTTCCAAGCGGATTTGGATCAAGGCCGCATGTGTTGGAATTTTCAATAAAATTTGCACGGTAGCAGGTTTCACATAATGGCAAACGAACCCGAATTTTAATGTTGTAGCGGTATTTCCTGGTAAATTGCCGGACGCCGATCATCCCGGCCTCATACTTGAGCGGGTGCGATTCGAATTGTCTGGCATTTGCAGCATCACAGCGGGAGCATCTGGATGGAGAAGCTAGATCAAACATGATCGATCTATTTTCAAGCACAGCTTTTGCTGGAATGGAAATTTTCGTCGTCATGATAAATTCTCCGCTGCAATTGTAACCGAAAAATCCGGCAGCCTTGCCACCGGATTTTTTGTTTGTAGTTACGACCTTGATATTAATTTTCAGCGTTTTCGATCACAACCAGCAAAGACCCCGACCCTGCGGCACAAAAATGCTGGCGGTCGGCCGGTTGAATGATGAAGCGTCCCTTTTGATCTGTGGGCAGGAGGAAAGAGCCGCGGCCGTCAATCAAGGTGACTATCTGTGCCTGGCCGTTCACACTCACGCCTACCTCAATCTGGCCCGGGGCGCTCACATCGATGAGCACAGCCGGGTCACCCACGTGAACAATGACGGTATCACAGGGATTGGTATTATGGCTGAGCACAAACTGCTGCGAATACTCCTCAAAGCTCAGAGGCGAGAGGGTGAAGCTCTCTCCCTGCTGCAGGGGAACATCAGACATGTAGTCCATGAAGGTTTTAATCGAATGGTCCGGATTGTAAAGTATGTAAGTCATGGATTCCTCTTATCTCCAGGCCAGCAAGCGGTAATAACCGGAGACCGATGATCGGCGCATTGAATAAAGCGTGGCACTGTAGGCACCATTCTGGCCCGTTGTAATATAGATATAAGTACTATCCCAACCGATTATGGGGCGAACCTCATTGCCGTTTTGCACCACCTGCACAGGAACCCATTCCGAAGTGCCAACCGCATCCGTGGCATGATAGAGCACCACCAAACGGGGGAATGCCCCCATAGCATGAGCTTTGGTATAAGTGGCTGCATAAGTGGCAGCGAACCAGCCAGAATCATAATCAGCGTTGGAAAGAGATAACACCGGTTGGAAATAACACTTGATCGAAAGTGTTACTACATTCGATCCATCCCAATAACACTCGCCGATGAGGCGCTGATCAGTGGCTTCGGCAGCAGCGGTATTGACCGCGAGAGTGAAAGTGGTCGACCCTGCCGAACGGACGGCGAAGATATACCAGGTGGCTGCCACGCCGGTGAACTGATTCGACGGCAGATCGACGTTGGCGGTCGCCTGCAGCAGGCAGCCATTGATCATCAGCGTGGGCGGTTGATTGATGGCATAGGGCACGCGGAGGCGGTTGGTGGCCAGATACTGCAGGTTCATGTGCTCAAAATGGCGATTGAGGAACCCGGCCAGGGTGAGAGAATCCGCATCGGCATTGCCCAGGCGCAGCGCGTCGCGGCGCAGCTTGTTGTAATGGTCGCAGGCAGTGGGCTGCCCGGCGGTAACTTCGGTACTGAGTGGATAGGTCATGGATGAAAACTCCTTTCAGGCAGGGAGGACCTATCAGAAAACCGGTAAAGGCCTCCCTGCGTTATGCGTAATAGCAGCTATCTCCAGTAACTGGTAGCCCAGGTGAGCGTGCCGTCCCACTGGCTGAGTTCAAGGGTGGCCACGTCGACTGGCGGCCAATAGTAGCCGATGTTATTGATCTGGCATTTGATGATGCTGCTGTGGGGCAAGTGGCGCTCGTCTGCCGTCCACCCCACAGCTCCCAGATTGAGGAAAGTCCCCACCGGTGTGTTCAGCCAAAGGCCGTCCATTTTGCCAAGATATTGCAGCAGCAGGGCGTAGTCCTGGGCGCGGGTGGCAGGGTGGGCGCTGCCGTCCGGATTGATGGAGTTGTCGGAGAGCAGCACATCAAAGTAGAGCCATAAGCGTGTGGTGCCGTAGCTGTCTACTTCGTGGGTGATCTGTACTCCGCCGGGACGGGTGCCGTTTTCTTCCTGCACCAGAAAACCATACGGCTGCCCGCCGTTGATATCAGCATGGGTAAGGGTGATGTGGCAATCCTGACCGATCACGGGGGTGGTCATCGGCACGCGTCCTGATCATCCAGCGAAAAACCGGGCGGGAAACCAAAGGCCTGGATCATTTTAAGGTTGCTCAGCGTTAGGGCGTAATCCTCCAATCTTAACCGGCTGATCTCCAAAAGGCGTGAGACCTCGTTTGGCCGGGTTCCGTAGGTTTCGGCCAGGCGAGTGGCATGCAGCAAACAGGCGTGCCCTGCCCCTCCATTGACCAGGGCGCTTTCATAAGCAGCCGGCAGTGTGGTGGTCTCCGCCCCATCCAACCCCTGTAATTTATGGCTGGCCGCATAGGTGAGCCGCAAGCGGTCGCCGCCCTTCGGTACGCGCCGCCCCGAAAAATGCAGCAGGAGCCCTTCATCCTCGAATTGATAGGAGAATTCAACCTCCGGTTCCATCTCTCTGCCGGGCTGTGTTCCGCGCATCAAGTTCAGGCTGATCAGGTAGAGGCAGTTTACCGGCGCGGTAAGGGGCTGATCGCGACCGCCCTGGCCGAGAACGACTTCCGTGGTAAGCACCCGCGGCAGGCGCTGATCGAGGGTTGCCAGCGCCAGGCGCACGGCTTCCTCGATCAGCCCCGCGGAGAAGCGGGTCCCCGCCGGGTCTTCGAGCACCCGGGCGATACGGCTTTGGATATCGGCGAATGTTGTCATTGTTTTCTCAACTGATCTGCCTGGATCACAGCTCGCAGGGGTATGCCGTTATTTTGCTTCGGTGCCTCAGGCGGAGGCGCCACCAGGCGGATCGGCACCCGCTTTTGAGCGG
>PMIV01000236.1 GCA_003158355.1 Anaerolineaceae bacterium | reverse complement strand
TTACCTATTGCAAAAAATCGATTAATATGAGATAAATAGGATATTACTACCCAAATTGTCTGGTATGAGGTAAATCAATATGCAAATAACACGACAGGCCGATTATGCATTGCGGGCGATGGTATATTTATCCAAACTTGAGCCTAACCAAAGAGCGGCAACCAGCCAGATTGCCGAATCAAAGAATATTCCTCCTTCATTTTTGGCTAAAATTATTTCGCAGCTTTCGATCGCCGGGCTGATCCATACTTCCCGCGGTGCACGCGGTGGAGTTACATTATCGAGGCCGGCCAAAGAAATCTCGATCCTTGAAGTGGTTGAAGCTATTGATGGGCCTATTTCACTGAACGAATGCACAATCTCTCCCGAGGGCTGTCCTTTTTCTGGAGATTGCCCTCTTCACGGCATTTGGTGTGAAACGCAGGCTGAACTTGTGGAAAAACTTCGAAAAACCACTTTTGAAACCTTAACTAATAATTGATCCATTTTCGCTATCGTCAAGAAACAGTAGAAGAAAAGGGATAAAAATGTCGGGTGGCACACCAATCAATCGCCAGTGGATTCTTATCTCAAAAGACGGCCTGGTCGTCATCGATTGGGGTGACAACTTATATCAAGATGTACGCTCAGGTGATTTTATTCAGGTGATCGAGTCCGATATCAGCCACCATATTCTTAATGAAGAGCTGGATTGGTTGATCCGTATTGGACGGGTAAGTTCTTACACCGCAGTTACGGTTTGGTTCCCCAATTTACCCGAAAGACCCCTGCGTACAATCGAATAATTCCAGATTAACTTTTTTTCCCTCCCATTGAGCGGGAGGGATTTTTTTTGCAAGAGGGAATAATGAACGGATTGTCGCAATCGAAGCTCAACCTGAATGTCGGTCTGATGACCTTAAGCCGTTTATTCATCAATACGTCCACCCGCATGGTGTACCCATTTCTGGCCATCTTTGCCAGCGGTTTAAAAGTGGATGTGAGCCTGATCACGATGGCGTTGGCCATCTCAATGGCCGCCAGCGCGCTGGGTCCGTTTCTCGCCCCTGTCGCCGATCAGTATGGCCGCAAAACCGGCATGCTGCTGGGCCTGGGCATCTATCTGGCAGGTACACTGGCAGTTGGAGCATTCCCCAATTACACAACTTTCTTGCTTTCCATTTTGTTGGGCAACCTGGGCAACAACCTTTTTGCCTCTGCCCTGCAGGCTTACCTGGGCGACATTGTTCCTTATGAAAAACGCGGCCTGTATCTAACCATCACCGAACTCCCCTGGGCGCTTTCCTTTATCTTAATGATCCCCTTAGCTGGACTTATCATCTCGCACATGACCTGGTACGCTCCCTTCTGGTTCCTCTCCGGGCTGATCGCCGTTATGATCGTACTCATCATCCTGTTTGTCCCCAATGAGGTACCGGCTACTCCCGAAGCACAAACGATCTTCGGCGACCTTAAAAAAGTACTCACCTATAAACCAGCTTTGATCGGCATGACCATGGGTCTGCTGATCGTTGCGGCCAATGAGGTGGTGAACGTGGTCTTTGGGGTATGGATCCAAGATTCGTTTGGGTTGCAGATTGCCGCCCTGGGTGCGGCTTCGGCCATCATCGGCTTTTCGGAACTGGCCGGGGAAGGCGTGACCGCTTTTTTGGCTGACCATCTTGGCAAGGAAAAGACGATCACCCTGGGGCTCATCTTGAGCAGCCTGTTTGTGCTCACCCTGCCCTGGCTGGGCAAAACCGAAGTGGGTGCCCTGGTCTGGCTCTTCCTTTTTTATTTCACCTTCGAGATCGTCGTGGTGAGCACTCTGCCGCTGATGACCGAGGTCATACCCGCAGCCCGCGCCACCATGATGGCTCTCTTTATTGCTTCGCAATCCCTGGGCCGCGCCCTGGGCGATGTGATCGCACCGCATCTCTACAAGACCGGTTTCTGGCTCAACGCGGCGGCCTGCCTGGTGCTGAATATTCTGGCCTGGCTGGCGCTGTCGCGGATCAAGCTGGTCAGACAACCAAAATCATCAGATAATTGATAGAACATTAGAAAATCCCTTTTCTTTCCTTTTGTTCAAGAACTCACCCCTCTCTCTGCGCTATAATTCACGCATGCCCGAATTATTGATTCATAACACCTCTCAACTCCTCACCCTGGCGGGTGCTCCGCAGCGCGGAGAGGACCTCGGCCACCTGGGTATGCTCCCGGACGGCGCAGTGCTGATCGAAGATGAGCACATTGCCGCGGTCGGCCTCTCCGAAGATCTTTTACGCCGCTATCCGCATACCCCACACCTGGATGCCGCTGGCAAAGCAGTGCTGCCCGGTCTGGTCGACCCGCATACGCACCTCGTCTGGGCGGGCGACCGCACCACAGAATTCGAGATGCGCCTGCAGGGCAAGACCTATATGGAGATCATGGCCGCAGGCGGGGGCATCACCTCCACCGTAAAAGCCACCCGCAGTGCCGACCCGCAACGCTTATATGAGCAAACCCGCTCCCGTGCGCTGGGAATGTTCCGCAACGGCACGACCAGCGCCGAAGCCAAGAGCGGCTATGGGCTGGAACTTACTTCTGAACTCGATCAATTGGAACTGCTGCTTAAACTGGATGATGCAGGTCCGTTGGAGATCACACCCACGTTTTTAGGCGCGCACGCCATTGCCCCGGAATATGCCGGCATGGCGGACGAATTTACTGAACTCATTTGCCGTCAGATGCTGCCCGCACTGAAAGAGTGGTGGCCGCAGCACGCCGGCCTAGCCCCGCTGCCCTTTGTAGATGTCTTTTGTGAAAATAGCGCCTTTAATTTGGCTCAGACACGGCGCATTCTCACCGCAGCCAAAGCGCTGGGCTTCCCGCTCAAGCTGCACGCGGACGAATTCGCTAACCTGGGCGGCGCCAGCCTGGCTGCCGACCTGGATGCCGCCTCGGCCGATCACCTGGTCAAGACCTCTGCCGCGGATATCCGCGCGCTGGCAGCCAGCAATACGGTGGCCGTGGCCTTGCCCTGCACCCCCTTCGGACTGGCCCAGACCGAGTACACCCCGGCCAAAGAGATCCTCCGTGCTGGCGGACTGCTGGCCATTGCCTCGGATATCAACCCCGGCACCGCCTGGTGCGAGAGCATGCAATTCGTCATCGCCCTGGCCTGCCGTTATCTCAAGCTCACCCCTGCGCAGGCCGTGGCCGCTGCTACCATCAATGCCGCCGCTGCTATCCGCCGCGAAAGTGAGATCGGCTCGCTTGAACCCGGTAAACAGGCCGATCTGCTGCTCCTTTCCGTGCCCGATTACCGCCAGATGGCCTACCGCTTCGGCGGCAACCTGGTCGAGACGGTCATCAAAAAGGGAAATGTATATAATAACTGACCATCTGCCTGCGAAAATCAAGGGTCATCTACTCTTGGTTTTTCCTTAGTGTCCTTTGTGTCTTCGTGGTTAAAGATTTTTAATTCGTGTAATTCGTGGATATCAAGATTGGATTTAATAATGATCACCCTTGAACGAGCCAAGGAATGGTATCAAAACGCTGATGCGGTGCACGACTTTTCACACATCGAGCGGGTCTACCGCATGTCGGAGCGTCTGGCCAAAGCGGAAGGCGCCGATATGGAGATCGTCCACGCCGCTGCGCTGCTGCACGATGCTGAAGGCACCGCCCCGGGCGGGGAAGCGCGCCTGGAACACCATCTGCGCTCGGCCGCCTTTGCCGGGGAGATCCTCCGCACCGAAGGCTGGCCCGCGGAACGCATTGCCGCCGTGCAGCACTGTGTACGCGCCCACCGTTACCGCGATGACCGCGAACCCCCGGCCACAATCGAAGCCAAATGCCTCTTTGATGCCGATAAGCTGGATGTGCTCGGTGCCATCGGTGCTGTGCGCGTAGCCTTATACGCNNAAACTGCGCAACGTGGAAAACCGCCTCTTCACCCAAACCGCCCGCCAACTGGCACAGCAGCGCGGCGAATATCTGAAACAATTTTTTGATCAACTTATTGCAGAAATTAATGGAGAACGTTAATCATGACTCAATCTTCCCAACCCACATTGGACCAGGTGATCGCCTGGGCAAAAAGCGCCGGCGAAATTGTCCGGGCCAGGTTTGACGACGAACATACCATCGGCTACAAAGGCGAAGTGGATGTCGTTACCGAAAGTGATAAAAAATCTGAAGATTATCTTTTGGCGCAGATCGGCAGCAATTTTCCGCATCATGCTATTCTCACCGAAGAAAGCGGTGCCCACGCAGGTGAGAATGAACACTTGTGGATTATCGATCCTCTTGACGGCACGGTCAACTATTCCCACCGCCTGCCTATTTATTCCATTTCGATTGCCTACCAGTATCATGGGCAGTTACAGTTGGGCGTGGTCTATGATCCCTCGCTCAACGAGTGCTTCAGTGCCGAGCGCGGCAAGGGAGCCTATCTGAACGGCAAAAAGATCTCTGTTTCGGGCGCCACCGAGATGATCAAGACCCTGATGGTCACCGGTTTTCCCTATGACCGCAGCTCCGATATTTACACTCACGCCATGCGACTCTTCGACCGTATCACCTCACTCAACCAGGGGGTGCACCGCCTGGGTTCTGCCGCGCTTGACTTGTGTTACGTGGCCTGCGGACGCCTGGACGCCTACTGGGAACTTTCCATTCATCCTTGGGATATTGCTGCGGCTGCCTTGATCGCCCAGGAAGCGGGCGGGATGGTGAGCGATATTCACGGTAAGCCGGAGTTTATGAAAGAACCCTACGCTATCATCGGTTCGACCCCCGGGGTTTTCAAACAGCTCCTGGATGAACTGGAAAAGACCGCTTGACACATCCGGTATAATTCCATACAGTTACTTCCTGCGTGAATCGGGAATCGTAAAAGAAACATTTTCAATATGGAACGAGGTATTCAATGACTGAACAAACTCAACCTTTTACCCAAAAACCCTGGAGCTTGGCGGATATGTACCCATCCGTTGACGGCCCTGAGATGAAACGGGATTTTGAAGCGATGGAGAAAAAAGTGGCCGCATTCGAAAAGATGCGCTCCCTGCTGACGGACTCCATCAGTTCCAAAGATTTCTTCGCCGTGGTGCATTCTCTGGAAGAGGTCTACGCGCTCGCCACCAAACTGGGCGGTTTCGCAGAACTCTCCTTCGCCGGAGACACCCAGTCGCAGGCAGCCATGACCCTGGTGGCTCAAACTCAGCAAGTGCTCTCTGAGACCGAAAACAGCATCCTATTCTTTGGATTGTGGTGGAAAGACCTGTCGGATGAGAACGCCGACCGTCTGATGCAAGATTCCGGCGACCTCCGCTACTGGCTCGCAGAGATGCGCCACTTTAAACCGCATACTCTCAGCGAAGCCGAAGAGAAGATCGTCAATACCAAGAACGTCACCGGCGTCAATGCCCTGAATACCCTCTACGACACTATCACCAACCGCTACACATTTAAGGTCGAGGTGGAAGGGGAGACCAAAGAACTAACCCGCGGCGAATTGATGATGTACGTGCGTCAACATGATGCCGACCTGCGCGCCAAAGCCTACCAGGAGCTATACCGTGTTTACGGCAATGACAGCGCCATTCTGGGCCAGATGTATCAGACGATAGTGCGCGACTGGCACAACGAAGAGATGGATATGCGCCATTTTTCCAGCCCCATGTCGGCGCGCAACCTGGGCAACGACCTGCCCGATGAGGTGATCGATACCCTGCTCTGGGTGAGTGAACAGAACACCGCTATTTTCCAGCGTTTCTTCAACCTCAAAGCCCATTTGCTTGGCCTGAAGAAACTGCGCCGTTACGATATCTATGCCCCCATCGCCAAATCAGATAAACTTTTCGATTTCAAAAAAGCCACTGAGAAGGTATTTTCGTCTTTCCGTGAATTCGATCCGCGCTTCGAAGAGCTGGCCCGCCGCGTCTTCACCGAAGACCATCTGGATTCTGAGGTACGCAAAGGCAAACAAGGTGGAGCATTCTGCGCCACAATCCTGCCCAACATGACCCCCTGGGTGCTCTTGAATTTTCAGGGTAAGGCCGAAGACGTTTCTACTATGGCACATGAGTTGGGCCATTCCATCCACTCCATGTTAGCCAGCGACCACTCCCTTTTCACCCAGCACGCCTGTCTACCCCTGGCTGAGACGGCCTCAACTTTTGGCGAGATGATGCTGGTCGACCGCCTGCTCTCCGAAGAAACAGACGAGGGTGTGCGCCGCGACCTGCTCTTCCGCCAGATTGATGACGCCTACGCCACCATCCAACGCCAGGCCTTCTTTGCCCTGTTCGAGAAGAAAGCGCATCAGATGGTGATCGACGGCGCCTCGGTTGACGAGATGGCCGAAGCCTACCTGGCCAACCTCAAGGAACAGTTTGGCGACGCCGTGGAAGTGAGCGATGAATTCAAGTGGGAATGGGTCTCCATCCCGCACATCTACCACACCCCCTTTTATGTGTATGCCTATGCCTTTGGGCAGTTGCTGGTCTTTGCCCTGTACAAACAATTCAAGGCCGAAGGCGACTCGTTCAAGCCCAAATACATCAAGCTGCTTTCCGCGGGCGGCTCCGAGGCGCCGGTTAAGGTNNTTCTGGCAGGGCGGCTTCGACGTCATCAGCGGGCTGGTGGACCAGCTCGAGAAGATCACAAAATAACTAACAACGAGTACAAAGTGCAAATAAGTGCAAAAATCGGGTTTCTTTGAGAAACCCGATTTTTTTTAGATCAATCGTCTTATGGCTCTGCCGTCCAGGTTGCGTACCCCGAAATCACGTTGGGGCTGGTAATTTCATATCCCATGGTATAGGTTCCACATCCATTGGTACTTGCAAAAGTAGAAGGATAAGAATAAGTGCTGCTGGTCGATGAAAAAGTATAAGCCGGTGGATAAGATCGCTCTATTTGAACATTCCCATTAAACATCACTGGAACTGTATACACCATATCCAACGGGCCGGTCACCGTAATCAATACTGTAAATGTCGTATACTGTTTAATTGTTTCACAGGAACCGTGGGTAACTGGCGGGTCAGCAGTAATTGTCACTGATGTAACTTTTCCGTTTTTTATTGGTTGAATTGCGCTGGTGGCAACGGCACCCAATGGCAATTTTGTGGCAACTTGAATCACCTTAACTTTTGTTGGGGCTGTCGTTGGAATTGTGGTCGGAGTCGGCTTTACCGGTGTCTTAGTGGGAGCTGTGATCGCCATCGTTTTCATCGGCGCCAGTGTGAAAGCCATTGTACTTAAGGGCTTTGTAGGAACCGGGGTGGGAACCTCTGTCGCAGTTGATTTTGTGGATGCCTGAGTTGGAACGGTTGTCGATGTCGATTTAGTCGACAGCGGAGCAGGGGTCTTTGTCTTCGTAGCAGTGGCAACCAGAGTGGATTTGGTCGGCGTTTGGCTGGGAAGAACTGTTATTGTGAAGGTGGCTGTTGGAAGAACAGGAACTGCCGTTTCTGAGATAGCAACCGCCGCCAAAGTAACCCCCATTGCTGCAGAGGTGCTGCCCGTCTCTGGTATTGTTTTGTTCAGGTTACATGCGCTGACCAAAATAATTGCGATCAATACAAGACAGACCAGAAAATAAGTATTACTTTTCCTGAACATATGTCCTCTTTTCTCAATATGTGATCACACAAAAATATATATTAGGGACGGGGGAATTTTTTCCCGTTTAGCTATTAATTGAAATTTAATTCGAAAAAGTAGTTTAACTATTAAAAAATTTTTATTCCAAACCCTTTGTTAATTGGCTATTTGAATCATTATATATACGTTATCTGGGCATTACAACAATGAACTATCAATCTGCAATTAACCTTAACTCAATTCCACCTTCCTGATTAAGGAACAGATTTCTCAATGAACCCGGTTTGATTCATTCGATGTAAAATCAATCATCAACAAAAAAGATCCTCTCTGATGAAGGAAGCTGACATGGCCAAGAAATCAACCCCCGTAAAAAAGCTAAACAAATTGAATCCCTGGATCATTGGGGGATTGCTGGTATTGATCGCACTCATTATCGTTTTGATCGTCGTTTCCGTCTCCGCTAAAACGCCGGCATCCACCCAGACTTCAGGCGGAATTCCCACCCTAATTGGCACCAAAACCTATTCCTCCGCGCCGCCGATGCTGATCGACACCGGCAAAAGCTACAGCGCTACCGTGAAAATGGCCAAGGGCGGGGAGTTTGTTATCCAGCTTTATGCCGACAAGGCCCCAATCACCGTGAACAGCTTTGTGTTTCTCGCCCGGCAGGGTTATTTCGACGGCCTGACCTTCCACCGCGTTCTGTCCGGCTTTATGGCTCAAGGCGGAGACCCCACCGGTACCGGCATGGGCGGGCCAGGATATAAATTTGTCAATGAAGACAGCGATCTGAAATTCGACAAGGCTGGCGTGGTAGCCATGGCGAACGCCGGTCGCAATACCAACGGCAGCCAGTTCTTCATTACATTTGCGCCAGCCGAGCAATTGAATGGGGATTACACCATCTTTGGCCAGGTGACCAGCGGCATGGATGTGGTGAACGCCATTACGCTGCGCGACCCCGATCAGAACCCGACCACCCCCGGTGATGCGATCGAGAGCATTACCATCACAGAAAAATAAAATCTTTCATTACTGCTTTGGCAATTAATAAACAACTTTGGTGATCAACTTTGATAACTACAATTACTTTTGTTCGTCATGGAACCACACTATGGATGGAAGAAGGTCGTATCCACGGAAAATTGGATGCGCCTTTGAGCCAAAATGGAATCGAGGAAGTGGTCAAACGCTCGGGGGTGCTCCTCAATAACCATTATGATTGTTTCTATTCCAGCCCCACCGGTCGTGCATTGCAGACCGCGCAGATCATTGCTCGTCAATTGAATATGCAGGTGACTCCGNNCGCTGCCGAAAAGTGCTGAGCGAAATTATCCGGGCTCACCGCGGTGAATCCATACTCGTTGTTTCGCATGGGATATTTATCAATATGGCAGTTCGGATTTTAACCAAAAAGTATTTTATGTACTTTGATCTTCAACCTGTGGGAATCATTTGTCTGCAAGTAAATCAGTTGGGGTTTGGCCGAATTATTTCGACCCACAATGAAAATTGACCCTAACGTAACTAACAGGCTCTTTATCTCCTTAGAATTCCACTGAAAACCCAGTGAAACCATGTTCAATTGTTATTTTCAGACGGAAGATTCATTTATCCCGTGTGTTGCGCAGTCTCTTTATCAACAAAAGCGTATTTATGGTATATTTTAATTTCAGAATTAAATTCTCCGTTGGAGCCCCTCATGTACTTTGCAATTGAAGGTGTAATTGGTGTCGGTAAAACCACCCTGGCGCGCATGCTGCAGGCCGAATTCGATGCCGAGCTGGTACTAGAAGTTTTTGAAGAAAATCCTTTTTTAAGCAATTTTTATGCAGATCGGGCGCGTTATGCTTTCCAGACGCAGATCTTTTTTCTGCTCAGCCGCTATCATCAGCAGCGCCGCAATATCAGCGACCGCCTGACTGAGGGAAAAACCCTCATCAGCGATTACACTTTCGAAAAAGACGCCCTCTTTGCCCGCGTCAACCTCAGCGGGGATGAACTGGAGATGTATTATCGCGTGCAGGAAGCGCTGGCCGAGAAGGTGACCCCTCCCGACCTGTTTGTTTACCTGCGCGCCAGCACGGATACGCTGATGAAGCGCATCGCCCTGCGCGACCGCCCCTACGAGCGCCAGATGGAACGAAGCTATATCGACCTGCTCAACCGTTCTTATGAAGAATTTTTTATGAGCGCCAGCCATACTTCTCCGGTGCTGGTGATCGAATCCAGCGATCTGGATTTCGTGAACCACCCCGCTGATTTTCAAATGATTTTGAATCGCCTCCATGAGGCGCTGCAGTTGGCACCCTTCCAACCGCAGTTACCCAATACTTAGGCAGGTAAAACTATGCGCGTTACTCGTGACCTTTTACTCAAGCTCGCCCGGGAACAGGCAGATAAACTGGCAGCCAAAGACCGCAGTTTGCAGTGTATTTATCTGGTTGGGTCGCTGCTGCGCGAAACACCTTTCCTGGGAGGGGTCACAGATATCGACCTGGTTTGTGTCCACGATCGACCGGTGATCATCCCGCGCGAAATCATCCGCATCAATGCTGATGTCCACCTGGATATCGCTCACCTCTCTGAAGAGATTTTTAGCCCGCCGCGGAAACTGCGCAGCGATGCCTGGGTAGGGGGATCGTTGGACGAAGGTCCTCTAATGCTTTACGACCGCTTTCATTGGTTCGATTTCACCCGCGCCAGTGCCGGCGCCCAATATTGGCAAACTGAAAATACAGTCTGCCGCGCGCGCGGGTTCGCTGCACGTGCCCGCTCTGCCTGGCAAACGCTGATGGACGAAGCCCCGCAAGGACTCAAACGTACTCAGTTCTACCTGAAAGCCCTCAGAGATACAGGCAACGCCCCGGCCGTACTTTCTGGCACGCCGCTCACTCCGCGCCGTTTTGTGCTGGAGCTGCCGGAGCGTATCGACAAGCTGGATATTCCTGAATTCACAGGCGCTTTTATCTCCCAATTTTCCAATGATTCTGTGGTTCCAGAACAAATGGATAAATGGCTGAGCCAATGGCAGGCCTCTTACGATGCCATCAAAGGCCAAAAAGAGATCCCCGTCAACCTGGTTCCCTCTCGCCGAAATTATTACGAAAAGGCCATCACTGTGATGGCTCCCGATCATCCCGCCGCTGCGCTTTGGCTGCTGCTAACCACTTGGACCGAACTTGCTGTCTTGCTGCCAAAGACAGAGTCTCTTTATAAAGAGTACCAGGCCTGCGTCCGAACCCTGGGTTTGGACAGTAAAAACATGGCAGGTCGGCTGGCCGGTCTCGATACCTTAATTGATATGGTCGAGAACAATATCGACCGCTGGCAGGCAGAAAACTTATAACTCTGTGGATAACTCGGTAAAACCTGTGGATAACTCCAACAAACAGTGGATAAAAGGCACGGGCACCTCCCGGTTTCGTGGACAATCAGCAAACAATTAAGTATAAAAAGAGCGACTTCCGCGAAAAAAACAGGAAAAAAATTCGTTTTCCGATCCAAAGACGTTTGTCCACAAGTTATCCACACCCAACCGGTCAAAGAAAATCCTTCTCTTAAAGAATAATTTTTGATATGTAAAGCTGAAAACTCTTCTTTTTTCAATTTGTCCAAGTTATCCACATTTCCACAGCCACTACGAATACTACGATTTACATTAACCTAAATAAGAGAAAGGGTTAATTAACCAACTGCACAAACACTTCCAAATCAATAGGGGGAAAAGTGGAAGTTTCTTGTAGGACGAATACTGACTTGAAACTGGTGTCATAATCTTGTACAATTTGCATAGATTTAGTACTATTGCGCCCCTTATTGTTATTTCATCAGGTCTTTCATCAAAAGGGAGAAAAACAATGGATGTCATTAAAGTTAAAGCAAATTCAAGGACCGCCGCAGTGGCGGGTGCAATTGCCGGTGTAATGCGTGAACACAAACACGCAGATGTTCAGGCAATCGGAGCGGGGGCGGTGAACCAGGCTGTCAAAGCTCTGGTATTGGCTAAAGGATATCTGGCAGAAGATGGAATTCCTGTAGTTTGTGTGCCAGAATTCGTTGATGTAGAAATTGATGGAAAGGTGCGAACCGCCATCAAACTAGTTGTAGATCCAAAAGAATAAAAAAATGGGCAGAGAATTCACTCTGCCCATTCGTTTTTTACATCTGCTCTACTTCGTCGCGGGCAAAAACAACCACTTCCTTGCCCATCAATTTTTCCTTCACTTTTGTAGCAATCAAATCCAAATGCCGCGGATGTTCCACAAAATCCAGATCATCCGCCGGAACTGTTAGAATTGGGCAGAGGGTGAAGTGCTGGATCCAACTCTCATACAGGTCGTTTAAATTTTCAAGATAGGCTGGTGAGATTGAACGCTCATAATCGCGGTTGCGCTGCGCGATACGGTTGATCAGGGTATCCACAGAAGCGCGCAGGTAGATCACCAGATCCGGCGGGGGTAGGGTATCGGCCAGGGTCATGTATAAAGATCGGTAGGTGGCATAATCCCGTTCGGACATATTGCCTTGCACAAAAAGGTTGCGGGCAAAAACTTCAGCATCCTCATAAATACTGCGGTCCTGAATGACAGAGCCGGAGGCTTGCAGCAGGTCGTGGTGAATACGCAGCCGGTGAGTCAAAAAGAATATCTGTGACTGAAAACTCCAGGCGGGCATGTCATGATAAAAATCTGCCAGATAAGGATTTTCGGTAACCGGTTCATAGAAAGGTTGGAGGTCGAGACGCGGACTGATCATCTCTACCAGAGTTGATTTGCCCACTCCAATGTTCCCTGCCACAGCAATAAATTTTTTCATTGATTCCTTTTTGACGCATGATTCTATTCTAAAATTATATCATTTGCGATAAAACAACAAAAAAGACAGCTCAAGCTGTCTTTTTTCTGAGTAAATTAAAGAAAAGACTAGGCAGGCTGGGCAGCACCGGTCGGGCAGACATCAGCACATGAACCGCAGTCTTTGCATAAAGCCGGATCAATTACATAGATGTCCGGGCCGGCAGAGATAGCGCTTTCGGGGCATTCTGCTTCACAGGCACCACAGCTAATGCAATCACTGGTAATTTTGTAAGTCATGGGAATATCCTTTCATGAAAGATATCGAAAATTTTCTAAGAGTAGGATAGCACAGCCTTTATTCCTCGTCAATGATTGTGGGTTAAGAAAATTTTAGAATTACAAAGCTGTAATTTTACTTATTTTGGCAAAAAATTCTTTTTTACTGAATCTGATATAATCCAGCCTAATTAATCAGGTTTTACCATGCAAGAAGAAAACACAAATTCCCCACGTTTGCAGGCTCTGGCCCCGGCGCTGCCGGTGGTTTTGGGCTACCTGCCCATCGGGTTTGCCTACGGCGTTCTGGCCATCAATGCCGGGTTAACGCCCTTCGAGACCATTGCCATGTCGATTGTGGTCTATGCCGGCTCGGCGCAGTTGATGGTGGTCAGCCTGTTTGCGGCGGGCCTCAATCCCTTCTCGATCATTGCCACTACCTTCGTTGTCAACTTGCGCCATCTGCTCATGTCCGCTTCGCTGGCTCCCTACATGGAGCGCTGGAAGAAGAGCCAGGTGGCGGCTTTTTGCTACGAGCTGACTGATGAAAGTTTTGGCGTGCACAGCCTGCGCTTTGCCCGCGGCGAGAATGCTGCCCCGCAGAGTATTTCCATCAACCTCACCTGCCAAATGGCCTGGGTCGTGGGCACAATACTGGGAGCGCTGGCAGGGGGTCTCATTCAAGATGTAAAGCCCTTTGCGCTGGATTATGCCCTACCGGCCATGTTCATCGCGCTGCTGGTCTTACAGATCAAAAACAAGCTGCACCTGCTGGTGGCTGCGGCAGGCGGACTGCTTTCGATTGGATTGTGGCTGGGGCATGTGACCCAGTGGAATGTGATTCTGGCAACAGTGCTGGCAGCAACGCTGGGCGCAGGAGTGGAGACATGGACCAACAAACAACGGTCTTGATCACTCTGCTGGGCATGGGCCTGGTCACCTATTTGCCGCGGCTGCTGCCGGCCTGGTTCCTGCGCGGACGCGAGCTGCCGCCGTTTTTGGTGGCCTGGCTGCGCTATGTACCGGTGGCTGTGCTGGCCGCGCTGCTGCTGCCCTCGCTGCTGGTGCAGAACGGGCAGATGGCACTGCACTGGAACAATCTCTACCTG
>PMIV01000229.1 GCA_003158355.1 Anaerolineaceae bacterium | reverse complement strand
GGTTTGGCGGGGTCAAATCCCCAGCTTTGCGCGAGATGCACATCGCGCTGAGTATCGCAGATCAAGGCATTGGCGCGGCGTAAAGAATCGCGGGTCAGCGCTGACATGCGCGGGCTGGCCGGTGCGTGCAGGGTGAGGTCATTGCCCCAGGTGGAGACGATGAGCGGGATCCCTGGCGGGGTGGTGCTGGCGATCATACCCTCGAAGGGGATGCGCAGAGCGTGGATAAGGTCAGGGTGGAGTGAAGCGACCAGGCGGCGGTATTCGCGTGAATAGGCCAGCAGCGTCCATGGACCCAGCCAGTGGCGCGCTTTTTGTGCCAGCGGGCGTACCTTTGAGATGATCCCTTTGCGGTTGGATGCCGGAGCAGTGCCACCGGCCTGGCTGCCTGAATAGCGGGCAAAAGCTACCGGCAGCACTCCGGCCAGGGTGACGCCTTCAATGGCCGAACAGGGGAAGGTGGAGATGAGGCTGATCTGCCAGCCCAGGGGTTGGACCATCTTGAGCCAGCGCCGCGTAATCGGGCTTCGTCCATCAGCGATAAATAGGATATGCATAATTCTATTGTAATCTTGTATTTGCTTATATATTAATTACTTTGAGTGAGAAAAAACTATAATTTTTTACCAAGAAAATGGTATTTTCGCGCTGCAGTCTGGTGAAATTTAAGCTCATGGCGCGCCAGGGCGGCGGAGAATACTGGCGGGTATAGCCGAATGTTTTGCTAATACGAAAAATGCAAGACATTTCCGCCGCTTTGCAGGATTGTTAAGATAACGGGTAAGGTTGTAATCAGACAAAATAGATAGATTCCTGCGGTCAATGTCAGCAGAATCAGGCCAATGAGGTCTTCTTTTTTGAATCTGTTGTGCCAAGGGATCAATCTTGCGGATTTTCCTCCGCTTACAGCGAAGGGGAGAAGCAGCGGCAGGGCAGCAAGATGAAAGCGGGGTTCGGCGATGATGAACAGATGCGGCAGGCCGTAACCAAGACAGAAAAATACTACGAGCCGAGTCAGACTAGAATGCCTGGTTTGCCAGAGGCCGAAGACACCCAGAATGAAGATGGCTCCCCACGGAATGACGAGCAGCAAATAAATACAGATCAAGGCGGGCAGCGAGATGGGGCCTAGCAGGTCATTGCTGTAAAAATAGTCGAATTCACGAACTTCTGGCCCTACAAATTTACCTAGTCTGACGAAAACTCTGCGCATGGCCTCAACCGGGTCAGCGCGGATGAAGCTAATGGCTTGGCGAAAGCAATAATTGTCACGCAGGCTGTCATCTAGAATATTCATCGGCAAGATGGCAATTTTCGAGACGAAACCTCCGTCGCCTTGCGGATGGTAGCCGATGAAGAGGTTATAGCCCAGACTGTTCTCGACGAAGGACGGTTTTTTCATTTGAAGCGAATTACGGATGCTCCAGGGCAGGCAGAGGCCAAAAGTAACTAGCAGGAAAACGGCGGCAGCCTTCAGGCGGGCCGGGTGATGGCACCATAGCCAAAGGCCGGCGAGCAGGGCGGAAATGGCAAAAATAGAACGGGAAAGCAGGGTAAGACCGCACAGGCATCCGGCCAATGCCACCCAACTCAGTGAGCGTTTTGAAATTGAATAATAGAGGGTAATGACGGTGACCACTCCTAGGGGAATATACAGATTTTCAGAGATCAGTCCGATCGGGTAAAACAGTAGAATGGGGTAGAGGCTCATGGCGGTCCCGGCCAGGAAGCAATTTCGTCTGGATAGGCCTATTTTCATACCCAGAAATGCGGCCAGCGGTGCCAGGGCTGCTGCCAGCAGCGCCTGCACTAGGCGTGCCAGTATGAAATGCGCAGATAAGGGCACCAGTAAATAAAGCAAGGCGAGAAAGGCAGGGTAACCGGGAGCACGGAAAGTAGTTGGCAAGCCCAGTTTTGGGAAGGGCAAAGCATCCAGATCGAGAAACTGAGAGTAGTAAGGGCGCAGCGTTTCGACATCTGCCTGTGCATACCAGCGGTAGCCATTTCCTTGGCTGATTGAACGTGCCAGCATGTCGTATTGGAACATGTCATCCAAAGCAATGGGTTCGTCGATAAAGAGCAGTACCATGCCAATATGAAGTAGTAGAGAGAAAAGAAATACAATCAAAAGCAGTTTTGAAAAAGTGAGCCTGTCGAGAAAATTAAAGGCGCGTTGTAACCGCGTTGAACAAACAGAGCCGTTCATCGGAAAGCCTCCGTAGAAGTCGTTGAAAATTATTTATTTAAGGACGAAATAAAAATCTATCTCTTGAGGTGGAAGAAAGAGGAGATTAATCCATCTTAATGAAAAGCGGGTGTCAAGCGGTTATGTTGTGCCAGACCGCCAAAAATAACCCCCAGCAACAGGCCTTCCAGAATATCCGGAACAAAAATATAGATCAGATAGTTTGCCTGGTGTGCCTTTCCCAGCAGTGAACCGGGGAACAGATAACTTTGCATTAATGCCGCGGAAAGGCGGTTCACGAAATATCCGGCCAGAAATGCCAGCATGCTCATCCAGACGCAGCGGAGGGCGATGCGCCATTTTACTGTGGGGATAGCGATGAAGAAGCCGTAAATGACTCCGGTCATCAACGGAAAGAGGAGGGGCAAATAAGTTGCCCACCCGGTCTGGGTCGAAGTCATGGCATCAGGAAAATATAACTTGAAGATCTGGAGCGAAAATAAATTAGCGAGTAAAAAGCCGATGGATCCGCTCAAGACGAAGAATTTCTTGTGGGTAGGTCCTAATGCGCAGCCAATGGCTAATCCGCCCAAGCCGCCCGTCAGTAAATAGGTGATCAATAGGAAAAAGAAAGACTGATCGAAGTGGATAAAATTCAGCCAATTAAAAGTATTAATCGAGTCATAGACTCCGATCAAAATAAATCCAAGCGTAAAAGCGCTCAGATTCAAGTGGTAGGGCTGGAGCCATGGGGATCTGGCAGCCTGGTGTTGGTCGAAGATGCTGGCTGGGGCTTCGGTAAACTCATGCCAGAGGAACTGAAATACATTCCAGAAGCTTTGTTCGCGGTTTTCTGCCAGAGCTTCAACGAATACCCCGTGCATTTCGGCGCCGAAGCGGTTGCGAAACTCACGTGGATAGAGCAACAATAAAATTTGATAGAAGTGTGTAGCCAGGGAAGCTTGACTTTCTTGAAGGTGGTTTTGCATGATGTTTAAAACCCACTGACGGTAACAGAAGCGGAAAGCTCGACCAATTCCCGCATCCGCGCTACTTCCATTCCCAGCACACTATTCCCCTGGCCGGTCAAGGAATAATTTTTGCGCACCCGGGTTGATACATCTGCCTCGTCTTCGCCTTCGCGAACGATCCAGCCTGCATCCAGCAAACGTTTGAGCACCCCGTACAGGGTGCCGGTGCTTAAATTGATGCGTCCATTGCTCATCTGATTCACCCCCTTCATGATCGCATAGCCGTGTTTCGGCCCTTCTGATAGGCTGAACAAAATAAAGAAAGTAGCTTCTGTCAGCGGCAGGTAAGCATGTAAATCCGTTTCAATATCCATTCGTTCTTCCCTCCTTCTTGATATGGCGCTAAACGTTATGTCGTATTACGACATATTAGCACATCAAAAAGGTATTGTCAAGTAAATGGGTTTTATGATTAGGGAGGAGAACGCGGGTTTATCGCATGGGGTGAGCGAGCGTGAAGTTGACGGCCTCGACAAATACAGCGACCATTTTTTCGAGGTTGACTTCTTCGCGTACGATGCGGTAGGAAGCCAGACCCATCTGTCGCAGTTTGGCCGGGGAGCTCAAGGCCTGGCGCAGGGTTTCGGTGAGCGCAGAAACAGAGGCTTCGGGCAGCAGCCAGCCGTTCTCGGCGCGCAGAAGCTCGGTTTGAGTGCCGTCTGCTTCGCCGACGAGCACGGGCAAGGCATGAGCCATAGCTTGCTGCACGGCCAGTCCGCCGGTGCCGGGCAGGACGAAAAGATCAGCGGCTTCATAGTAAGGTTCCAACTCAGCACCGTGCCGTGCGCTGATAAATTCCGCCAGAGGGTAAATATCCTCAGCCAGGAGTTGCATTGGCTCGCGTTCTGGACCATCACCGATAATGATCAGGCGGGGTCGTAAGGCATAAGGCATCGCTGCGCAGGCTTTGAGCAGAATATCTAAACGTTTGCGCGCCTGCAGCCGACCGACAAAGAGAATGGTCGGTCGATGATTGGTGAATGAATCCGGACGTTCGAACGGCGGCTGCTTGGGTCTGGAAACTGCGGCATTGGCAGCGATAAAGACTTTTTCGGGAGCAAACCCGGCTGCGATATATTGTTCTGCGCCGGTACGGGAGTAAGCAATGACGGCGTCCAGACTGTGCAAGAAACTACCGCGCAGAGCGGTCTCGATCTTATTCGTTGCAGGGACACCCAATCCCCAGCCGATGACGGGACGGCTGCGGTGATGCATCCAGCGCACGGCCGCGGGCGTGCTCAGGTAGCGCGGGTTAGCCTCGACGATGAGTGCTCCCGGCTGCCAGATCTCCAGCCAGTCCAAAAAACTCGGCTGCAGCAGACCATACAAAGTGCCGCTGAAAAGGTGTTTGTTGTTGGCCGGGAAATAGACTGCTTTTTGCAGGGCAGTGAACGATGTGATGGCTTCCTGCGGGCGTGCCTTACCAGCAAAGACTCCCAACCCTTTGGGGCAGGATTCTGCCAGCAGTTCAAAAAAAGGCGCGCGGTATTCGGGCAAGACGCGCTGTTGTAATCCCAGACAAACCGGTATCTGATTCATGCGGCAATCACCTCCACCCGCGAACCGCGCTCGGTCTTCACCACTTCGATGCGCGCTGAAAAGGCATCTTTGAGTTCTTCCATGTGCGTGATGACCAGGATCTTGGCAAAATCACCGCGTACCATGTTGATGGCCTCGATCAGGCGCTGGCGGCCTTCGGCATCCTGGCTGCCGAAGCCTTCATCGATCACCAGCGTTTGCAGACGTGCTCCGGCGCGGCGAGCCAGCACCCGGCTGAGTGCCAGACGGATGGCAAAGTTGACACGGAAGGCCTCGCCGCCGGAGAAAAGTTCATAATCGCGTTCGCCCATGTTGTCGCGGATGAGGATATCCAAAGTTTCTTTGCGGTCGTCGCGTTTTTTGTCTTTGAATTCCCGCTGTGTCTCGAATTTGACCGACATGTTGCCATCGGAAAGGCGGTCAAGGATCTCGTTGGCATCGCTTTCGATCTCCGGTAGCGCCTGTTCGATCAACAGGGCAGGGATGCCGTCCTTGCCAAAGGCGCGTTCCAGCAGTTTGAGCTGGGCAATTTGCGCGGTCAGTGATTCTTTCTCGGTGCTCAGTTTGGTACGCTGTTCTTTCAGGTTATCCAGTACCAGCACATCATTGCGGCGGGCAGCCAGGAATTGCATCAATGAATTGACCTTTTCCTGAAGGTCATAATAGTCTTTTTCGAGCGCGGTGAGGGCAGGCAGATTTGCCTGGTTTTGCTGCAGCGTTTTTTGCGCCTGTGCCAGCTCCGCGGTCAGTTCTTTGAGGCGGGCTTCCTGCTGGTCAACGGAAGCATGCAGCGATTCGATCTCGCGTTCCAGGGGGTTCAGGTGGGCGCGGGCTTTTTCAAGGTTGAGCAGGGCTTCCTGGCTGGCACGGCCGGCTTTTTCAGCATTACGGGCTGATTCATGAGCGGCGGCATCATAACCCAGCGCTTTCATTTGTTCATTCAGGGCTGCCAGTTGAGCGCGGGCTTCCGGCGCGAAATCCTGATTCTGCAGTACCTCGATCAAGTGGCTTTGTTCCACCAGACCGGTATTTTGCCATTCTTTGAGGCGGAGCTCATCCAGACTGAGTTCGTGTTCCTGCGCATCCAGTTTGCGCTGCTCGGACTGAAGTTGACTTTCGAGCGTTTGCAATGATTTGATCTGCGCTTCCAGGTCGGAGAAACGGGATTCACAATCTTTAATCGCCTGTGCGTTCTTGCGAAAGGCATCCCCTTTACCTTTGCCTTCGCGTTGCAGATCAAGTAACAGGCTCTGGCGTTCCTCCTCGCTGAGCGGTTTGCCGCAGACCGGGCAGGCAGCGCCTTCCACTTCGCTCAAGCGATCCATGCGTACTTTTAGACCATCCATTTCGGCCTTCAAGACCTGATTTTCAGCCCTGGCAGCGGCGCGTTCATCCGCCAAAAGGTGAAGGTCGTTCTCAAATATTGGGCGTTTTTCCACCTTGGAGTGTAGTTCTGAGACGGTGCTGCTTAATTGTTCAAGCTGTTTCTTCTTGGGTTCCTGAGTGGATTTCAGCCCGGCAATTTCTGCGGCTTTGGCGTTCAAAGCCTGGAGCTGGGTTTCGAGGCGGGTTTGCTGGCTGGCAATTTCTTGCAGCGGCGCGTGCCGTTGAGTTTCAAAAGATTGGAAATTGGCCGCAAGTGCGTCCCACTCTTCCAGTTTTTTCTGGTCGAGTTTCCACTGCTGCACGGCCTTCTGGATCTCCTCAGCGCTGGCAACCTGTTTTAAAAGCTGGCTGCGTTCCTGCTGACGTTCCAGCAGGGTCTGGTTCTGACGGTCGAGTTCCTGCTGCTGGCGGGTCAGTTCAGTTTGCTGCTTGACGATCTGCAGNNCGGGCTTTGCGGTCTTTTTCTTCGGTTAATTCTTCTTCAATGCCGCTGAGGCGGTCTTCAATGATTGCCAGTTGGCTTTCTGAGACATGCCGGCGGCGCAGGGCTTCTTCTTTATATGTTTCCCAGATCTCAAGTCCCAGAGTATTGGAGAGGATGCGTTTGCGGTCGGAGGGTCGCTGCTGTGCGAACTGGTCCGCTTTGCCCTGTAAAAAGAAGGAGGCATTGATGAAGGTTTCGTAATCGAGGCGCAGGGTCTTGACGATGCGTTCATCCGTGGCGCGCAGGGTGGCCTCGGTCAACGGCCTCCAGCCGCCGTCTTCACCTTGCTGTGAAAATTCCAGCAGGGTGGTTTTACCCTTGGGTTTGGAGCGCTGTACTTTATAGCGGCTGCCTTCGTAATCAAAAGTAAAAATAACCTCGGCTGCGTCAGCATTGTTGTTGATGATGCTGTCATCGCGGCGGCGGGCTTCGCCAAAGAGTGCCCAGGTGATGGCATCCAGCAGCGAAGATTTTCCGGCGCCATTCTGGCCCGAAATACAGGCCAGGTCGAAAGACTCGAAATCCACGTCCACCGGGTCGAGGTAAGAAAGAAAACCGCTGAGATGCAGGCGGATGGGGATCAAGGCTTACTCCTGGTCGTGCAAATTTGATTGCAATAAGGGTGTAGTTGTTACCAATACTTTATCCACGCGGCGGCCGTCCATATCCATCACTTCAAAGGTCAAATTCAGGTACTGGAATTTCTGCCCGCTTGTGGGTATATGGCCCATTTGGTTCATAATAAATCCGCCCAGGGTTTGGAAGCCGATCTTTTCCTCTTCGGGTAGTTCATCCAGATCAAAGAGGTCTTTCAGTTCATCGATGGGCAGCATACCGTCCAACAAGTAAGAGCCATCCTCGCGGCGCACGACTTCGGGTTCGGAAGGCTCATCGTGCGCTGGAAGTTCTCCCACAATGGCTTCAAGTACGTCAAAGAGGGTGACCAGGCCGAGCAGCCCGCCGTATTCATCGATGATCAGGGCCTCATGTAGTCCGGATTGGCGCACCAGTTCCAGCACGCGCGAGGCCGGGGTGTTCTCGGGGACGAAGAGAGGCTTTTGCACCAGCGCCAGCAGGTCAAAGGGTTGATTGCTGAGGTGCTGCTCGAGCAGGTCTTTGGCATTGAG
>PMIV01000118.1:6708-11023 GCA_003158355.1 Anaerolineaceae bacterium | reverse complement strand
AGAACATAAAGCGACAGATCAAAGAAAAGTCTTTTTGATTCATCCCCGGCTGGACTGTGTTTCAAAGCGATAAGACACCTGTTGGAAAAAGTAAACTGGATCAAGGAGCCTTCCATTTTGGAGGGCTTTTTGTTTTACTGCGAGGCCACAAAGATTCCCAATAAAGCGGGGGCAGGCCGAGCAGCGACGAAACACTTTCCATAAAAAACATACCTGGATTTGAATTTAAAAAATTCAATTCGAAACAATTCGAGAATTCGTTTTAGGAATAAATCGAAAACGAATAGAAACGAATCGAGCAAATTCTATTTGGTTGGAAAAGAGCCAGATTGGTTCGTGCCGTAAAAGTCCTCTCTACGAATCCATTGGAGTGCGTTGCGGATCGCTTCGTCACTTTGTTCGTGATGACAGACCAAAAGATTTTTTCATTTCCGTAAGTAAGTACCAATTAAGTAATTACTCACAGGGAACCCTAAAACTCTTGGAAAGATGACTTATTAAAGATTCCGCGGGTGAGGTTGCCCTGAAAATGCCAGGGCAGGCTTACCGATGGAACTGGCACGAGTCACCCTGCAACCAACGCAGGGTTCACAATGACAAATAGTGGTAGTAATTAACGAATTATTCCAGAAATAAACGTATTCTCGTTCTAGAATTACAAATTATGTATCCTGTGAGTAGATACCCAATTATTATAGAACCTTAGTTCTATTTTGTCAAATTAAATACCGAATTGCCCGATAAACCAGCAAGATAATCTTTAGCCCTTTCCCCCATTCCGTCCTATAATACCTTTTAGAATAAATTCATCACAAGAGGTTACCATGCAAAACGAAACATTATCCGTCATCCATCACCGCCGCAGCATCCGCAAATACAAAGCGGAGCAGATCAGCGACGAAGAAATTCAGGCCATCATCGAAGCAGCCATTTACGCGCCCAGCGGACAGAACCTGCAGGGATGGCATTTTAGCGTAGTGCAGAACCACGAATTAATCGTCAAGATGCGCGAGAGCATGAAAGACAACATGCGCGCCACAGGGGCTGCGGCACAGATCGCCCGCGCCAATGACCCGGCGTACGTTCCGTTTTTCGATGCGCCTGCGGTCATCGTGATCTCGGCGGAATTTGGCTCACGTTTCGCGCAGATCGACAGCGGCATAGCCGCGGAGAACGTCACCCTGGCCGCAGAAAGCCTGAACATCGGTTCGTGCATTATGACCTCTTCAGCAATGGTCTTTGCCGGCGCAAACGCAGATGAACTCAAACACGCCATTGGCATTCCGGAGGGATTCGAGCACACCTGCACAATCGCCCTCGGTTATAAAGCTGAAAACCCGCCAGCACATGAGCGCAAGAACGGCACCGTCAATTACGTGAAATAATCCTCCAGTACCATTCAAAAACAACGCCTTCTCAAATCACGAGCAGGCGTTGTTATTTAATCCTTATACAAGCTTTTTACAATTCGGACTGCGTATGTATAATAAAGGTAACCAATTAATAGGTGGAATATGGTAAATAATAGACACTTAAACTTCAATCAAATTGCCCCTGACTTGAAACTGCAAGGCGTGGACGGCGCGGAGATTCAGCTCTCCAGCCTGTGGGCAGAGCGGCCTTTGCTGCTGGCTTTTACGCGCCATTTTGGCTGCACACAGTGCAAAGAAATGCTGGAAGAGCTGGTTTCGGGGCGCGAAAGGATCGCGAAAGCCGGCTTGAACCTGGCGGTAGTCACCCAGGGAACGCCCGAGCTCACCGCTGCATTCGCGCGCCAATACGCCCCCGGCTTGCTGTGTCTGGCCGATCCGCAGCGCAAGGCGTATCAGGCTTACGGGCTGGAACGCGGCACATTGTTCCAGACCTTCCTGAACTTAAAGGTGTGGAGGGCGATCTTCCGCTCCCGCCGCAAAGGCTACCCGGTCGAATTGCCCCCTGAGGGGCAGGATGCCATGCAGATGTCCGGCTCCTTTATCATCAGCCGGCAGGGAACCATAGAGTTGCCTTATTACTACGACCATATTGCCGATCATCCTCCGCTGGAGTTGTTGTTGAGCGGTGTTCTTTCCACCCCCTGGGACAGTTCTTTTACCGGTCCCGTCGGTTCCATAAAAAATTAGGATTATAGAATTATGAAGAAACACATCTCCCTCTCTATTGTTATTGCGTTGACCGTATTGATCCTTTCTGCCTGCAGCACAAGCCGCCCTACTCAAACCGCAAGCACGGCAGCGAGCACTCCCGCTCAATTGATCGCAGAAGGCCGATTACTGCCCACACGCTCGCTGGATGAATCATTCAGCGTCCCGGGCGAGGTCGGGCAAGTGCTGGTCAAGGACGGCGACAGCGTCAAAGCCGGGCAGGTTCTGGTCACCCTGAGCAATTCAGCTTCTGCCCAATTGGCGCTGGCACAGGCGCAGCAAGAAGCGCTGGCAGCCCAACAAAACCTCGATACTATTAGTAACTCCAAACTTTCCAGCGGTTCAGCAGCCCTGGCGCTGGCCCAGGCACAAACTGCTTACAACAACGCGCTGGGATATTATCAAGACCGGTCCAACACACAGGGATCCGCGAATCTAATTACCGTGACCAGTTCAAAGCTGCTCATTTTGGATAACAAGATCGGCGATTTGGAAAAGAACTACAACAACATGGCCGAACTGTCCAATTCTGACGTTAAAAAGGCCCAGGTGCTGCAAGATCTCTCTCAGGCCCGCATCGACCGGGTGAATTTGAAAAAGCTGCTGGATTATTATCAGGCCAACCCGAATTCACTGGACGTGCAAACACTCAAAGCGAAATTGGACCTGGCCACCGCCAACCTGCTAGATGCCAAACGAGTGTGGGACCGCATGCAAAACGGGGTCGACCCCAATGAACTGGCCACGGCACAGGCTCGCGTCAAAACAGCCAACGCAGCCGTTGCCAGTGCACAGGCCGCCCTCGATGCCCTGCAGCTCAGCGCCGGCATGGCGGGCACGGTGGTGGATACGGCCGTGATCCCCGGCCAACAGGTAAGCGTGGGGCAAACCCTGCTCTCCGTGGCAGATTATTCCAACTGGCTAGTGGAGACCGATAATTTGACCGAAGCTGAAGTAGTCAACGTGGTCGAAGGGCAAAAAGTGAACGTGGTATTGGATGCACTCCCCGACGTGACCCTGCCCGGAATTGTCACCCACATTAACAACCGTTACGCGGAAGTGCGCGGGGATATCACCTACACGGTGACGATCACCCTCGAAAAAACGGATCCCCGAATGCGCTGGGGTATGACCGCGGCCGTTACGTTCGCGCAGTAAAGAAAGCAGATTATGAAACACATCTTATCCATTTCTGGTTACCTTGCTTTTAAGGAAGTCTGGCGCAACCGTGGCCGCTTCCTGCTGGTCAGCATGGTAATCGCCTTGATCACCCTGCTGGTGCTCTTCATCGCCGCCCTGGGTGAAGGTCTGGGCAACGGCAACCGTGAGTACATCTCCAAACTGAATGCGCAGGTGATCGTATACCAATCTAAATCTGACCTGCTGATCGCAGCCAGCCGTCTGGATCCTACACAATTAGCCGCAGTGCAGCGCGTTGAAGGTGTGGCCGATGCCGGCATGCTGGGCACCGCCAACGTCACCCTCATCCTGCCCGGAAATGCTGCTCCTCTCAAGGTTGCCATGCTGGGGATTGACCCCGGACATACCGGTGAGCCTGAAGTACTAAAGGGCGCACAATTGAGCACCAACCTGGCCAAAGAGACTATCATCGACCGCAACACCGCCATCCGCAGCAAGCTGGCTCTGGGGGATACCCTCACCTTGCGGGTCACCCAGGGAATCAAAGACGAATTCTACAAGCTGAAGATCGTGGGCATCACGGACGGCGAGCAATATTCGCTGCAGCCTGCCATCTTTGTCCCCTTCTTCACCTGGGACAGGATGCGCCCGAAATCCGAGGCTGAGATCAACAGCTCCAACCCGGTAGCGAACGTGATTTTGGTGCGCCTGCAAGACCCAACCCAGATTAACACCGTCACGACCCGGATCGTCACGCAGGTGAACAACGTCCAGACAGCCACCTTGAACGAAGCCATTCAGGCTCTGCCGGGTTATTCGGCTCAGCAGAGCACGCTCAACACTCAGGGAGCATTTACGCTTTTCATTGGCGTGCTGGTGATCGGCGGTTTCTTCCAGATTCAGATCTTGCAGAAGGTACCGCAGATCGGCGTGCTCAAAGCCATCGGCACCGATAATTCAGTGATCGGCGCTGCCTCGGTGATCCAGATCAGCATCGTCACTCTGGTCGGGGTCGCCATCGGCGGAATTCTGAC
>PMIV01000118.1:919-6691 GCA_003158355.1 Anaerolineaceae bacterium | reverse complement strand
CCATTTACGCCCTTGAGACCCACTCGGTGGTGAAGACCTACCAGAGCGAGTCGGGCACCATCCAGGCAGTGGATGACGTCTCACTGCAGGTCAGCGCCGGTGAGTTCGTGGCGCTGGTCGGACCCAGCGGCTCCGGCAAGACCACCATGCTTTCCATACTGGCAGCCCTGCTGCAGCCCACCTCCGGACAAATCCTGCTGGACGGCCAGGACCTGGCCGGGATGAACGATAATGAACGCGTGACCATGCGCCGCGAGAAGATCGGCTTTACGTTCCAGGCCAACAACCTGGTGCCCTATTTGAACGCATTGGAAAACGTGGAATTGATGCTGCGTCTGAACAACCGCCTGGATAAAGCCGGCAAGCTGCGTGCCCAGGAACTGCTGGCTCGCCTGGGGTTGGCCGAACGCATGAACAACCTGCCCGCGCAAATGTCCGGCGGGCAGCAGCAGCGNNGCGATTGCCCGCGCCCTCATCCACAACCCCAGCCTGGTACTGGCAGATGAACCCACCGCCAGCCTGGATACCGAACGGGCCTACCAGGTGGTTGAAACTTTTGCCAGCCTCATTCACGAGCAGAACCGCGCCGGCATCATGGTAACCCATGATCTGCGCATGTGCGAGTTTGTTGACCGCGTGCTGCAAATGGAGGACGGTAAATTGATCAATACCTACGTAACAAAGGCGGAGATCATGAAGCTGGCCAAGGGCGGCAAGCATTAAATGATATTTTAAAAGTAAACACCCGGGAAAAAATTGATTCTCCCAGGTGTTTTTATTTAAAAACAGCTATTTTAATTTAGTCCAGCTCGACTTACAACCGCTTGTTGATCTTGCCCTTGCTTTTGTAATCCACCAGGTGAATGGTGCCAACCTCAGCAGTGGAATGCACGTGCGTGCCGCCGTCAGCCTGAAGGTCGAGCCCCACGATCTCCAATGTGCGCACAAAGGGAATGCCGGGCGGTAACAGGCTGATCTTGGTGCGGATGAGACCGGGAATCTTGAAAGCCTCCTCGCGCGGCAGGATCTGAACCCGGATGGGCAGATCCTTCTGCACCTCGCGGTTGACGGCCTGCTCGATCACTTCGACCAACTCACGCGACATGGACTCGAACTCGAAATCCATGCGCGCCTGCTGAATATCCATGTCACCGCCGGTGACGTGGGCGCCGTAATCGCGGAAGATGACGCCGCACAAAATGTGCATGGCGGTATGGGTGCGCATCAAGCGGTAGCGGCGCGCCCAATCCAATTTACCGGTGACTTCCTGCCCGGTTTGGGGCAAAGGGTCAGTCCCGGCCAAAAAGTGATCGACCGTATCGCCGTCTTTTTTGGTCTTTTCAACCGTCCAGGTCGTTTTTCCATTGCTCAGGGTACCAAAATCGCAGGGCTGTCCGCCGCCGCCGGGATAAAAAGCGGTGCGGTCCAGGACCACTGCGCGGGCAGCTTCGTCCAAGGCGGTGACACGGGCGCTGAATTCTTGCAAGTAACTATCGGTATGATAAAGAAGTTCGGTCATGGGTGTCTCCTGAATAATCTCTCCATTATAACTTTGCCCGCTGGTTTGGCGAAATTTGTGCTAATCTGACTTCTTCCTTTATAATACTCGGAACACCCGAATTTCATCACCGGGTGAGGAGCCTGCTGGCATGAATCTCAAATTACGTTGGATGAAGATCGGGAATATTATCGCAGCCGCACTGGTAATTTTAACTCCCTTTCTGTCCACTCAATTTTTGCTCAAGACCCTGCTCAATACTGATCTCAGCCATTTTCGACTAGCGCAGGGCGACGAAATTACCTACTGGCAGGAAATCAACACATTCAAAGCTGCTGGATTCCACGGTGGTTATTTTTCGATGGAAGAATTGGTTGCCAAATTAAATTATTTCCATTTTGGCATCCACGGCCCTGTCTTCGCCGTGATCATGGGATCACTGGCACGGATTTTTGGCTGGGCACAAACTTCAGGCCCCTGGTTTAACATGGCCTTTCTTTCCATCGCTTTGTTGGTTTTTCTGTTATTGACCAAACCTGGTTTAAAAAGCAAGTTGTTCTTGATCCTTGCCTTCTTATCGGTATCTGCCATTCTCTTCTACATCCCCTCCAGCATGCAGGAAAGTTTGATCCAGGCGTTAACGATCATCCTTGCCGGAGTTTTGATCCGCCTGTCGCGACAGAAAGACAACCCCGCGATCGTTCCCATTTTGGGGCTGCTGACCGCGTTGGTACTTTCGCTACTGCGTGTCACCTGGGTGCTGGTATTCTTCCCGCTGATCTACCTGATCCGCCCCAAGAGAAATCTCAAGTGGCTGATCCTTTCTGTGGCCATTGCAGCGATCTTGAGCCTGCTGCTGGTGCTAATTTTTTCTGCCTGGACCAGCCCATATCCTTATCTATTTTTATATCAACTTACTCATGTCGAACCATTTACGGTCAGAAGGTTCCTGCACTTTTTTGTTGATCATTTTATTGCCAACTGCAAAGATTACGTTTCGCTGTCGAGTAGCATGAACTCAGCGGAAATCGTGCAGCGTTATACCACCTTGTTCGTGACCGCTGCCCTGGGGTACTTTGTCTACAAAAAGAAATATCAATTCATTGTGCCGCTGTTCATTCTGGTGAGCGAAATTCTGGCCACCTTTGCCTTCAATACCGTGGGCACGCTGGGCGACCTGCGCATCCTGGCGCCGTATCTGATCATCAGCCTGCTGTTTTTGGTGGTCAACCTGCAGAGCAGGGAAGTAAGCGCGGCTCTTATTCTCTCGCTGGTTTTCAACCTGGCACTGCTGCCTATATTTATCTTAAATTATCAGAATGTGTTTGTCGGGACCCATTTCCCGAAGGAGGCGGAAGGTCAGCAGGCGACATCCGCCGCAATGGCAACCCTCACCTACCAACCCGGAAAAGACCCCTGGTGCAACTCAATCCTCACCGATGTTAATGCCACTCCCTTTCTGCTATCCATTCAGGGCGGCATGGGGGTAAACACCATTGTTTTCCAGGATTACCTCACTCCCCCGATCCATTCTCATTATCTTTACATCGACCCAGAGCGGCTGCCCGGTCTGGGTCTCGTTAGCAAAGTGGAAGTTCTGGCTGTTGAAGGCAATGAAACTTTATATGCTCAAACCAATGACGGCTGTTTCCCGAAACCTTAAGATTGTCATTGGATGAATCCACTTGCCTCAATGCGGTTCTTCCCCATTTGTTTGGCTTTATAAAGCGCCTCATCTGCCGCACGGTAGAAATCAACGAAATTCGGCTCTGTTGGGTTCAACTCGGCCAAGCCAAAACTGCAGGTGATACTGACCTCGGCCTGATTTGAAAGCGGCAAGATCTCATGCGCGATCCTGGCACGAATGCGTTCGGTCATGATCAAAGCGGCTTGAGAATCTGTTTCGGTCAACAACAAGGCAAACTCTTCGCCTCCCATGCGCGCTACTTCGTCCTGTTGGCGGATGGAATCGGAAAGAATGGCAGCCAGCCTGACCAATACTTCATCACCCTTTGGATGGCCAAATTGGTCATTCACATTTTTAAAGTTATCCACGTCCAACATCACCAAGACCAGGGGATGGTGATTTCGTAACGAGCGTTGGATCTCTTTTTCGGTAACTTTCTGAAAACTACGGCGGTTCATCAAGCGGGTCAGGCTGTCAAAATCAGCCAGGTAGGTCAGTTCAGCCTGGGCATCGCGCAGTTGCTCCAGGGTATGCTCCAGTTTCATTTTTTCCAGGTGTAATTGTTGTTCAGCCTGTTTGCGTTGTGAGATATCGCGAGTGACCCCATCATAGCCGGCAAGATTCCCAGCTGAATCGCGGAAAGGATTGACATTGATCTCCGTCCATATAAAACCGTCATCCTTGCGAACCTGTTCCAGTTCGTAACGGATAACCCCCGTTTTGATCCCCTTTTGTTCATCTTCCATCCGTTTTCGATTCATTTCTTGCACATATTTCACCCCTTCAGGTTTCAATTGGCTAAAAATTGTTCGGCCAATGATCTCTTGCGCCTTGAAACCCCGCAGTGATTCGTCCGAACTGCTGATAAAAGTAAAGCGAAAATTTTGATCCAGGTGCCAGATCACATCGGCAGAGTTTTCTGTCATCAGTCGAAATTTGGCCTCACTCTCGCGCAGGTTTTCCTCCACTTTTATATAGGGAGTAACCTCCCATAATTGTGTACAAAATGATCTCTTAAAAGGAGCAATGGAAACAACCATCGTCATCAAATTTCCGTTTTTTCCCCGGCAGTGCCATTCAAATTGCAGCCTGCCCGGCTTAACCAACCGGTTCAGTTGCTGCCGAAAATGAGCAGCTTCTTTCGGGTCAGCCGAAAAATTGTCAATCAAATTGAGCCCGCGTGCGCTCTTTTTATCTGGTAAACCAAATATCTCGAGCATGGACTGATTCACGTGCTGGATACGACCTTGCTGATCGTGGAAAATGATCGGGTTCTGGAAAGAATCCACAATTGACATTTTTGAAAATCGATTAAATAGGCTCATTAAAACCATTGTAGCGCAATTACACATGATTATTACCGGTAGTTAAAACGCTGTACAAAGTTTGATTTCCGTCCAGCTGCGTATTGACAAAGAAACGAGGGCATTCTACACTAAATTATGGTCTGGAACGCCAGATCAAGATGATTATTATTGAAGGAGAACCCAATGGAAGTAGACATTCAATTTCGACCCTCTTACTCGCTTGCCATTGTCAAACTGGCCGCCGGTGAACGTATCCGCGCTGATTCTGGCGCCATGGTCAGCCACTCTGCCGGCGTCGTGGTGGAGACGAAAGCTGAAGGTGGCTTCTTGAAATCGCTGGGGCGCTCCGTGCTGGGCGGCGAGTCGTTCTTCCAGAATTTTTGGCAGGCTGGACCTCAGGGCGGCGAAGTGACCCTGGCCCCTGACCTGCCGGGCGACATCACGCTCATCCAAATGAGCGGCACTCCTCTGCTCATCCAATCCGGTTCCTACCTGGCCTCAGAAAACGGCATCGAACTTTCGACCAAACTGAGCGGTAAAGCCTTCCGCGCCGGCGAAGGTGTCTCCATGCTCGAAACGACCGGTTCGGGCAAGGTGCTGGTCTCTTCTTACGGCGCCATTTTTGAAAAGACCCTGGCTGCCGGTGAAAAATACACGGTGGATACCACTCACCTGGTGGCTTTTGATGCTGACATGGGCGTACAGACCCAGGCCGTCGGCGGCCTCAAATCTACGCTGCTTTCCGGCGAAGGTCTGGTGGTGGAGTTAACCGGTCCCGGCCATCTCTATATGCAGACACGCTCCCCCAAGGCACTGATCGATTGGATCATCCCGCAAGTACCGCAAAAAAGCTCATAATCACGCATTCGTACAGCAAAACAAGGTTTCTTTTTCGAGAAGCCTTGTTTTTTAATTAAAAATCATTGGCTTCCTTCCCTTTGAGTTTAATACACACCCATTACACGCCGTTAATCATTCGTTAAATGCCAATCCCTAGAATAATAGTAGAAAAGAATCTCAATGAACCCTCTTATTGTAGCCACTCACGAATTTACCGGTGCTATCCGCCAACGAAGTGATAACCTACCCAAAACAGCGCCTTTCTTCGGCACACTCTTCGGAAAACTGCTTATTCCGGTTATTGGTTTTATGTTTCTTCTTCTGTTGATCACGGCCCTGGTCTTTAACATTGGCATAAAACAGACAACCCGGAGCATCATTGAAGGTCAGCTTCAATCTGAGAGCCAGAAGATCATTACCACGCTGCAAGGCCGGCTCGA
>PMIV01000118.1:289-855 GCA_003158355.1 Anaerolineaceae bacterium | reverse complement strand
CGCACCAACCTGGTGCAATCCAGCCTGTATAAAGTGTCTTCTGTGCTTGCAGATGCTCCAGAAGTGGGGACCAGCCTGGTCACCCTAGACGGCCGCCTGGTTTACCTGGCTCACAAAAAATTTGATGGGGGTGGAGACGTAATTGTGGGCATCGATCTACTCTCGGAGTTGAGCCGGATCGCCTTTGAACTGGGGCTGCACGACAACCCCACCATCAAAATTGACGCGGCTGCAAAGACTGAAACTGTTTCTGCGAATGACTCGTACACGCTGTATACACCCATGCAGATCGCGGGTAAATCGCTCGTTCTGGCTCACAGCCAACAGGTTTCTCAAATCGAGACCATCGCCAATTCCGGTCGTAACCTGGTCATTCTCAGCGACATCCTTGCCACTCTGGTCTTGATCATTCTGATCGCATTCGTCCTGCACAATATCGTCCAACCGATCCGCCGGCTCGCTGAAATGTCGCAGAAATTGGCCCACGCCGATTTCAGTACGGACCTTCTGGAAAATATTACATTAAAGAATGATGCGAACCCCTTCCGCATCGGCGTCAATGATGA
>PMIV01000118.1:0-221 GCA_003158355.1 Anaerolineaceae bacterium | reverse complement strand
AGTTTATTGGAATTCCGCAAGATCAACTAATACAATACCGGCGCGGCGCCTTGCTGCATGACGTCGGCAAAATGGCCATACCCGATAATATTTTGCGTAAGGAGGGACCGTTGACGGATGAAGATTGGCAGGTGATGCGCCAGCATCCCATTTATGCCTATGTCATGCTGCGTAAAATTCCCTTTTTGCAGGAAGCCCTGGATATTCCCTACTGTCATCAC
>PMIV01000111.1 GCA_003158355.1 Anaerolineaceae bacterium | reverse complement strand
GGTGATGTCGGCATCGAGGATGCCCACTTTTTTGCCGGCACGTGCCAGCTCGCAAGCCAACAGCGCCGAGACGGAGGACTTACCCACACCGCCCTTGCCGCTGAGAACCGCGATCACTTTTTTAATGTGATTGAATTGATTGAGTTTGGGCAGTTGGGGTTGAGCGTTGCCCAGCACTTTGCGGCGTTCTTCTTCGTTCATGGCGCCAAAGGTGATCTTCACCTCTGTGACACCCTCCACAGCCAGCAAGGCCATGCGTGCGTCGCGTTCCATCTGAGCCTTCATCGGGCAGCCGGGAATGGTCAGCGCCAGGGTGAAAGTGACAAGACCTGCCTCGCTGATCTTCAGGTCTTTGACCATACCGAGCTCGACGATGTTTCTACCCAACTCGGGGTCGGATACTTTTGTAAGTTCTGCAATTAACTGATCTTGGGTTGGCATAGGGGATATTGTAACTGAAAATAGAGGTATATTTAAGATTAACCAGAAATCCGTGGAGGATGTAATGAAGAAACCCAGACCTTTGACTGAAAACCCGGGCTGTTTCTCTCTGTTAACCCGTAAGTCAAAATCAAATAATACGATTATTTCAAAGTTAAATTATTCAATTACTCATTCCCCGGCTGAGGAAGAGGATTCCTTCCCATACACCACCAATGATCATTTCTTAAGCAATGCAGAACTCAGCTTCTATCTGCAGGCGCGCGAGGTCCTGAGCGACAAGTACATTCTCTGCCCGCAGGTTTCGCTGGCTTCATTACTGAACATATCTGTGAAAGAATATAGAGAAAATCAAATTGCATTCAACCGGATCAGCCGCAAACGTATCGATTTCGCGGTTTGTGAAGCGGAAACTATGAAGGTGCTGTACGCCATTGAATTGGACGATTCCAGCCACAATCGAAAAAACCGCCAGGAGCGGGATGAATTCGTTAACCAGGCGTTCGCGGCCGCAGGACTTACTTTGTTACATGTGGATTGCAAACGAGGATACAGCCAACAGGAGATGATCAATGTGCTGTTTGCACCCATAAAGCAGAAGAGGGCCGTCTCTGCTGCCAGCCCGACCCTGCAGCCTGCTCCACTGCGTGAAAACACAACGCTCCCTTCTGCCATCCCACCACTGCTGCCTACTGAAAATGGAGAGATCGGCCTCACCGCCTGTTCGGTCTGCGGCGCACCCATGAAAAAAAAGGCCGTCACCGCTGGAGCACATAAAGGAGAATACTATTGGGTCTGCAGCCAGTACCCTAAGTGTCAAAACTTTTTCCCTGCCGGTGAACGGTTAAAGTAAGCTTCTCTCAGGTATAATGAATTATGTTTATTACTTTTCTTTTGGTTATGTTTTTGGCTACGCTGGTTCTGTTTATTATCACCAGCCTCGAAGTAGAACGGATCGGACGCCACCACTATTTGCAGCGCGCCGATTTTTTTGCGGCACACCCACTCAAACCCGGGGATATTGCTTTTTTGGGTGACAGTTTAACAGCCGGCGGTAATTGGGACGAAGTATTCCCGGATCTGGCAGTCAGGAACCGCGGCATCAACGCAGATACTACCGTTGGACTATTAAATCGTTTGGACGAAGTGACCCGCGGCCAACCTGCAGCAATTTTTATTCTCATTGGCACCAATGATCTGCCCTGGTTTGTTTACCGCCATGATGAGATGATCCTGGGAACTTATCAGGAAATTCTCGAAAAGATCAAACACGATTCCCCCGCCACCCGCGTATTTGTTGAATCGATCCTTCCACGCGGCCGTGATTGTGCCAAACGCATTCAACGTTTGAACCCAAAACTGAAGACACTGGCTGAAAAGCATGAGTGCGAATTCATTGATCTCTACCCCAGTTTTGCCAATAAAAAAGGGGAACTGCGCGCTGAACTGAATAATGACCATCTGCATTTGCTGGCAGCGGGTTATGTCCTCTGGGCCGATGCCTTGCGCCCTTATTTGCAAACTTTGCGCGGCAAATAATTTTTTTTGTTTCCAACCTGTTTCTTCACACCTTTTCTTCTTGCAGGGTGTTGTGTTTATTGCAAGGTCATGCAATTCCCTCTATCTTTAGATTAATTAAGTGTGTCTTTCATGACTCAAGGATGTGTCTTGTGGGCAATGCGCAGAATTTACATTACCGGTATCCTTGGACTATCTGAGTAACACAACTTAAGGATAAACGAAGAAAAAATATGTCAAACATTTCTGAAATTGCTTTATACGGAGTTTCAGTCCCAATTGTAAGAACTTATGCTGGAACGCTTTTGCATACGGATGTAGTAAAACATGCTGAACTCCCAAAGGGAGCCAAGATCATTGCAGCGAACCACCCATCAACCGGTGATCCCTTTTTTGTAGCCTCGATGATCCATCAACGCTGTTTTATCATGATCGAAAATTTGTTATTCCAGGTCCCAGTTTTAGGTACCTACCTGCGCCGCTCCGGACATATCAGCATCCAACACGATAACAATCAGACTGCCATGGATGCTGCTCTGAAACACCTTAAAGCCGGGCACACGGTGATGATCTTCCCAGAGGGATTGATCAGCCCCAGCGATGGCGGCTTTAACCCGGTTCACACAGGTGTCGCTCGTCTGGCCCTGGCCAGCGGAGCGCCTGTGATCCCGGTGGGGATCGCCATCCAGCGCGAACGGATTCACCATATCCCGTCGATTGTGCGCGGTGAAAAACAGGTGGGCCACTGGTATTTGAAGGGACCTTATGCGATGACTGTAGGCCGTCCGCTTCAATTTACTGGCGACCCTGACGACCGTGAATTGACCCGCAGCGTAGCAGACCAGACCATGCGCCGCATCATCGAGATGGCCACCGAAAGCGAACTGCGCCTCAACCGCACTCTGGGTGCAGTTTCCGGCATCTTCGATCTGATCTGATGTTTTCCAGAAAAATAAATAATAAATTACCCACAGATACCCCTTCAAACAGGGGTATCTCATTTTTAAGGGCTGGATTTATAATGGATGTATTCATAGAAATACGAAAATAAATGGAGAATCAATTTGCAGCTCGTAGAGAAAATTCTTGAGAGAAAAGGTTGTCCGCTCCATTACTGGGAAGGCGGGCCGGAAAAACAGCCGCTGGTGGTTTTTCTCCACGGCGCCTGTGTCGACCATCACTCCTTTGATCTGATCTTGCCGGTGATTGCAGAGCACTATCACGTGGTTACCCTGGATAACCGCGGCCACAGCCTCTCGCAGCCGATGGGTGAATCGTATACCACCACTCTGGCAGTAGAAGATACGCTGGCAGTGATCCAGACGGTTGGAGGAAGCAAAGCAACCTTTGTTGGCCATTCCAATGGTACTTATGTTGCGCAAGAAATCGCCTTTCGCAGCCCGGAAAAAGTGCAGGCATTGGTCCTTTTAGACGGCACCTGCATCACCTGGGTTCGATCTTCTATGGAAAAATGGTTGGTGAATTCTTCTCCGGCCTGGTTAAAGTTTTGGCCTTATGAAAACCTTAAAAAGACCAGCGCCAACATGATGGCGAACAAGCAGGAAGGCAAAGACTATGTCTACCGGGCTTACTCACAGCTATCCAAAGAAAATTTTATTACCCTCTGGAGCGGCGTGGTGCGCTGCCTGCACGATGAACCCGATTACGTCATTCGCCAGCCGCTGCTCCTGATGCATGGAGACAACGATACAGCCGGAGATATTAAAAAGATTGCGCCGCTTTGGGCTGCGCGCACGCCCGGATGCGAGTACGTGATCATCCCGAACGCCGGCCACATGGCTACACTGGATAACCCGGATTTTATCACTGCCAAAATCCTTGAATTTTTACAGAAAACACTTCAAGCCAAATAACCTCACCCAACGAAAGGTATTACTCAATGGACGATCAACGCTTGTTAAAAGGCCCTGCCAAACTGTTGGATAGTGAAGGAAACCTTACCCAGGCTGGCTGGGCGCCTTACCCTGTGCTCGATTGCAACCTGGAAGACTGCCATTTTTACGGACTGACCGCTTTTCAGAAGATGCGCATCAAAATATGGGATTATTATGCCATCACCACTGCCGACCACTTCTTCTCGTTCACGGTCAGCAATATTGGTTATCTGGGCATGATCTTTGCCTATGTGATCGATTTCAAGACCGGCGAATATAAAGAACAGACCATTAGCACTCCCTTTGGCAGCGGGGTCCACCTGCCGCGCAGTGCCAACGAGGGCAAGACCACTTACGAGAAGGGCGATTTCCACATGATCTTTGAGGCTTTGCCCGGTAAGCGAACCGTCTCGGTGAATTGGCCGGGTTTTGCCGGGTCGAACCTCAAAGCGGAATTCAGCCTGGCGCAGCCCAAAGACCACGAATCCATGACCATTGTCATCCCGATCCGCGGCAAACGTTTTTATTACAATCACAAGTTGAATTGCCTGCCCACCAGCGGCTGGGTTGATTATGCCGGCGAACATTTTGAGCTGACCCCCGCCACTGCGCTGGGTAACCTGGATTGGGGCCGCGGTGTTTGGGAATATGCTTCTCACTGGGTATGGGCCAGCGCTTCCGGCTTTTTGGCGGATAAGCGCCGCATCGGGCTCAACCTGGGCTACGGCTTTGGCGACACCTCGGCTGCCAGCGAAAATTGCATCATTCTCGACGGCAAAGTGCATAAACTGGGCAAAATGGCGTTTACCTTTGACCCCACAGACTACAAGAAACCCTGGAAAATGGTCAGCCCGGACAAGCGCCTGGAGTTGACCTTTACTCCCTTCTTCGAGCGGGTGGCCAAATCGGATGTGGTGGTGATCAAGAGCGAGGTTCACCAGATGTTCGGCCGTTACAACGGCTGGGCGATTACCGATTCCGGCGAGAAGCTCGAGATCAAAGACCTGATCGGCTGGGCGGAAGAGCACTACGCCAAGTGGTAGGTTTACTCTGACCAAAAAAAGGTGCGTATCGATTACGATGCGCACCTTTTTACGTCTACGTTGATCTTGATTACACCCAGCCGCGAACCTGCATAGCCTTGACCACCCGGTCAATGGCTACCATGTAAGCCGCATCGCGCATGTAAGCCTTGTGCTCCAGGCTCATCTCCAAAACGCCGTTGAAGGCGATCGTCATCTTGGTATCCAGCTTTTCGAGCACTTCTTCCTTGGTCCAATAATAATTCATGTCGTTCTGCACACTCTCAAAGTAAGAGACCGTAACCCCGCCCGAATTGCACAGAAAATCGGGGATGATGAAAATGCCTTTTTCCTTGATGACCTCATCCGCCTCAGGAGTGGTGGGGCCATTGGCGCCTTCAGCAATGATTTTGACGCGCGGACTGATCAGCTTGATCGTCTCTGCGTTGACCTGGCCTTCAAGTGCCGCCGGGATCAAAACGTCTGCTTCTTTGCTGATCCAGGCATTGGCGTCTTCGATGACATAACCGGCTTCACGCGCTTTGGCTTTGTCGATGGTGCCGTATTGATCGGTGATGGTCATCAAGAAGCGCGGATCAACCCCGTCTTTCTTGCTGACGGTGTAAGAGACTTTATCGGCGCGGTCATAATAAGACACGCAGGCCACTTTACCTTTAAGAATTTCAATAAAGCCAATGGCGGCATATTGGGCCACGTTGCCAAAACCCTGAATAGCAGCCACACTCTTGGCAGGATCCATTTTGAGGTATTTCATGGCTTCGCGCACATGATGGATCACGCCAAAACCGGTGGCTTCAGTACGGCCCAGAGAACCGCCGCCTCCTACTGGTTTACCGGTGATCATGCCCGGAGTGAATTGGCCCGAAAGTTTGGAATATTCATCCATCAT